>JASFPY010000411.1:0-3547 GCA_050115755.1 Desulfobacteraceae bacterium
CTTTCAGAACTTGCGGCCTTGGATGCCGACCTTAAAAAAACGTTTGCAGGCAAGCAGGGGTTTCAATTTCTGGTGTTTCACCCATCATGGGGCTACTTTGCCCGGTCTTATGGTTTGAAACAGGTGCCGATCGAAATTGAAGGCAAGGACCCCAAGCCGGCTCAACTCAAAGCACTGATTGAGCATGCCAAAAAAAAACATATCAATGTCATTTTTGTGCAACCGCAATTTTCATCCAGGAGCGCCGAGCTGGTAGCAAAAGCGATTGGCGGCCAGGTGATAGTTGCCGATCCATTGGCTTCCGACTGGCCCGGCAACCTTCATGAAGTCGCCCAAAAATTGAAAGTGGCATTAAAATAGAGCCTTATGAAAGATTTAATTGTTGAGATAAAGAACGTCTGTTTTGCTTACAACGGCCACACGGTACTCGAAGGCGTCAGCCTGGATATCCGGCAGGGAGATTTTATTGCCATGATCGGTCCCAACGGCGGGGGTAAAACCACCCTGTTGAAACTCATACTGGGCCTGCTTAAACCGGCTAAAGGTTCTATCCGGGTCCTGGGAGATACCACTGAAAAGGCATCTCACCACATCGGTTACGTGCCCCAGGACGTTCACATCAATCGCAGCTTTCCCATCACTGCTATGGATATCGTTCTAATGGGCAAACTGGAACCCAATAGAAGATGGGCCAAAAGTTCTGCCCAAGATCGCCAGGAGGCGCTCAATGCCATGAAGCGAATGGAGATCGAAGCATCTGCGAACAGCAAAATCGGTGAGCTTTCGGGCGGTCAACGCCAGCGCGTGTTTATAGCCAGGGCGCTGGTTTCCCAACCCAAACTCTTGCTTCTGGACGAACCCACGGCCAGCATCGATGCCAAGGGCCAGGCTGAGTTTTACCGCTTGCTAAAAACATTAAATAAAGACATACCGATTCTTGTGGTCAGCCACGATCTCGTGGCGATTTCAACCTACGTCAAATCGGTTGCCTGTGTAAACAAGCGGCTGCATTACCACAACCAGGCGGAAATTACCGGTGAGATGCTGGAAGAGATGTACCCCTGCACCGATGAGGAAGTCTGTCCGGTCGAACTGATCGCCCACGGACTGCCCCATCGGGTTCTGAAGCATCACAGAGACTAAGTACAGGACCTTGTCCTATTGAAATGTTGGAAGAATGGAATTGGTGAATGATGTTTGATGCGCTGCAATATGAATTTATGCGCAATGCCCTCGCTGCCGGATTGCTGGCCAGTGTCATCTGCGGAATAATGGGAACCCTGGTGGTGGTCAATCGTATTGTTTTTCTGTCCGGTGGGATAGCCCATGCCGCCTTTGGTGGAATTGGTCTATCTTTCTTTTTCGGCTGGCATTACCTGGTCGGCACGATGGGGTTTTCCATTGCGGCTGCGCTGGTTATGGCGGCTGTCAGTTTGAAAGCCAAGCACCGTGCCGACACCATTATTGGTGTTATCTGGGCGGTCGGGATGGCCTTCGGTATTATACTGCTGGACCTGACCCCCGGTTATAATGTGGATTTGATGAGCTATCTGTTTGGCAGCATTCTGGCGGTTCCGGAACTGGATCTGTGGGTTATGCTGATGGTCGGCGCGTTGATCGGCGGATTTGTGATCTATTTTTATAAAGACCTGCTGGCGATATCTTACGATGAGGAATTTGCCCGAATCCGAGGGGTTCCGATTCGCGCGCTATATTTTGCGCTCATCGGCATTTTGGCCATAACCATTGTGCTAATTATTCGGATCGTAGGTCTGATTCTGGTTATTGCGCTGCTGACGATCCCGCCGTTTATGGTCGAAAAATATGCCAAATCCCTTTTTCAAATGATGATGGGCTCCAGTCTGCTGGGAGCTCTATTTACGATCATCGGCCTATGGCTTTCCTATGCTTTTGATCTGACATCTGGCGCATCCATCATTCTGGTTGCGGGTATCACCTTTTTCCTTTTCTTTCTGATTGATCTCGTGGTTGTCAGCCGCCGGCAGAATTCAAAACACGCTCCCACAGAGCGCGCATAAGGAGCTAGCGTGTGCCATCAATGTAATTATTCTGACCTTTTAAAGGCCTGTGGCCTGAGGGCAACTCGAAACCGCCTTGGTGTTTTGGAGATCATCGGCAGCCGTGACTTTCCACTTTCTGCCGCTGATATATACCATGCCTTCAAAGATAAGCGGCCGATCAATCGTGTGACGGTCTACCGGATCCTTGATTTGCTCGTGGCGCGCGGATTGGTCCAACGGTTGAGCGGGGGCGGGCGCTCATTCGTTTACGGTCCGGCCCCCAGCGATTTCCATCCGGCACATCCGCATTTTTACTGCAAAAGCTGCGGTCACATGGAATGCTTAAAACCGCAGAGCCTTCATGTGGACACAAAACCCATGCAGCAATCCGTTGCGGGTCGAATCGAAAATGTAGAAGTGCGTGTCGATGGCATCTGTGAAACCTGCCTGCAAACCATCGAAAATTCAACCTATTAACAACCCGCAGGACCGTCCTTTATAATAACTGTCAAAAATATGTTTCGATTGATTTAGCGAATCTTCCAACAGTCATTGCGACCTGCCCGCCATCGGGAGCCGCTCAGGCGAGGCGGAGCGAAGCAATCTCTCAGGATTTCCAAAAGATTGCTTCGTCGCCATGCTCCTCGCAATGACAGTTTTTCGGAACAAATTTTTGACTAACGCTATAAATCATAAGGCAGAATCAAAAATGATTCTGCCTTCTTTAATAAATTTTAAAGTAAACGGGCTTCAGGGGTTTTAGGTTTTGTTCGCTGGCAAGACGCATTCCGGTTTGAAAACGGAGCGTACACGAAGTACGTGAGTATTTTAAACCGGAATGCAACGCCGTCAGCGGGCAAAAGATGAAACCCCTGAAGCCCGTTTTAGCCGCATTTATTGAAGCCACAGAAGTGGCATAAGATACAGCCTTCCTCGAAGCTGACCGTCTGACCACATTCCGGACATTTTTCACCCATAAGGCTGTATTGGGCCTTGTGATTTGCCTTAACGGCATCGCCGGAAAGGTATCGGTTTTCCAGTACTCGCGCGATGGCATCGGGGATGGACAGCACCAACCCGCCATTCTGAAAAACAGGGTGCTCACCGCTGATACCTTTCAACTGATCTACGATGTCATCTACTTTTACACCCGATCTGAGCGCCAGTGACACCAGCCGGCCGATGGCTTCGGTCTTGGCGGTGGTGGATTTGCCGGATTTGCCGATGGTGGCAAAGACTTCAAAGGGCTTTTTGTCATATTCGGTGACGGTCACATAAAGATGGCCGTAGCCGGTTTTTATCTTGGTGGTGAAACCATCGAGGGTTTCCGGTCGTTCTTTGACAGCTCTCAGGAATTTGTTCCCGAGCTTTTCTTTCTGAGAAAATGACAGAACCTGATTTTCTTTGCTGCCGTCTCGATAAATGGTAACACCCTTGCAGCTCAGCTCATAGGCCAGATTGTAAACCTTCATGACATCGTCTACGGTGGCATCGTGAGGCAGATTGACGGTCTTGGATACGGCATT
>JASFPY010000412.1:0-3547 GCA_050115755.1 Desulfobacteraceae bacterium
TCGCGAATTTCATTTCACGATCTATTCTGTCACCAATATGCGCCGGCTACTGAACATCATCAGTGGTTTGTGGGATCAAATCAGTCCTTATTACCATATCCGCTTGCGTAAAAAGGAGCACCTCTAAACGGAAAAGCACGCCGACACCCATGGCCGGCTATTGGAGAGACTGAAACACCGGGACGTTGAGGGCAGTGTTCGGGCCCTGCGTGCCGATCTGCAAAACGCGGCGGAGTTAATTATCACCGAATTTCGAAAACATCGTGAGTTCGAAATCATTTGATTTTGCCGGTTTTCATATAATTGGTGATCTCACCGGCCTGATAGGCCTGGTTGAAAGCCGCAACCACATCCGGATCAAACTGGGTACCATTGCCTTCATTAATAATCTTAATGATTACGCTATCCTCCATTTTTTTTCGGTAGGCACGGTCGGAAGCCATGGCATCGTAGACATCGGCCACCGACAAAATGCGGGCCAAAAATGGAATATCCTGCTGCTTGATCCCATCGGGATAACCGCTGCCATCAAAACGTTCATGGTGGGAGCGAATAATTTGCCTTTCTTTTTCCCACAAACCCAGCTGCTCGAGGATGTTGGCCCCGATGACCGGATGGTCCTTGATTTTTTCAAATTCTTCCTCTGTCAATCGGCCGGGTTTAAGTAAAATGTCATCGCGAATGCCGATTTTACCGATGTCATGCAGGTGGCCGGCAAAATTGAGAATGTCCAGCTCTTCTTTCGAACATCCGAGCTGTTGTCCCAGAACGATGGACAGCCCGGTGACGCGACTCGAATGTTGCCGCGTGTATAAGTCCCTGGCCTCCACTGCTTTTACAAACGCATAGAGGGTTGCAAATAGATTTTCATAAATATTTTCATACAGCGCCAGGTTTTCAATGGCCTGGGCTGCACTCTGTGCTAAAAAAGAAAGATAATATAGATCTTTTTCAGCAAAGCGCCTTTGCCCCCGATCCACAATAGCCGTGATCACGCCGAAAACCTTATCCCGAATTTTTAAAGGCACAATCATGGCCGAGTTGATTTCATCTGGCAAACCGTTGCTGCCGGTATGTTCAGAAATCAATAGCGGTATTCGATCCGAAACGACTTCCATTATCAGTTCGGCGCTCAGGGGCTTTAGGTCGACAGTGTGAGACTTCTGTGACTGTTCATAAGTGGTTTTCCAATTCGGGGAAGCAGCGGAACCGACAAATTCAGCTGATGATGATGACACCCTGACGGGTTCCTCAACCGTTTCGTTGATTACATAAAAATCAGTATAATCAGCGTGAGAAATGTCTAAGGCAATATCAACGGCCCGCTTGAATACGTCCGTGCTGGAATTGATGGCAGCAAATTTTTTCATTATTTTGTTGAGAATGTTCAGTTCTTTAACTTTAACCAACAACTCCTGGTTTAATTTCTGCAGACGCTGCTTACTTTCAACTTCCTTTTTTAAAAGTACATTTTCCGCAAACATTTTACGCTGCTGCAGCACGCGCTGGACGCACAACTCCATTTGTTTTAAATTGACCGGTTTTATCAGAAAATCGACAACCCCGTTTTTAATGGTCTGGATGGCGTTTTCCAGCGAGGGATAGCCCGTCATAACGATTACCGGCATGGTATTATCGTGGGCCCTAATTCTTTCGGCAAGCTCCAGCCCGTTCATATCGGGCATATTAATATCGGTAAAACAGCAGTCTATGGTTTCGTTCGCCAGTATTTTGAGAGCCTCGGGGCCTGTTCTGGCGGTCAGGGTCTGGTAGCCTTTGCGCTCAAAGTACTCGGCGGAAACGCTTAAAATACTTTCTTCATCATCGACAAACAGGATGGTTTCTTTTTTTTCACTATCCATGGGCAAAAATTTGTACCGCGCATTTTAAATGGGATATGCAATATCAGCCAGCTTTGATTGCCAAAGCCACTGGGTGTGATATCGACATTTTGGGCAAAAACTTTAGCCGCCGTCAGCATCGTATTTGTGGATAAATATTGCCTTATTTCTTGAACCATGGCAGAAGACGGTATCTTGACGTACGCCAGTTGAAGACAATATCGAGGACGATAACCAATAGACTGTCGTCATCGTACTCGTCCTCGTGCTCGTACTCGAAAATAGACAGGCGAAAATTACATCATCAGGCGTTCATCGAGGACGAGAACGCGTACGACGACGCGTACGATTGGTATTTCATATAAACGTCAAAATGAGCATCAAACCAAAGCATACTGAATATTCAAAATCGTCTGCGGAAGCATCAAAGCCCTTGAGAATCTGCCTTTTAAGCTACCGCTGCAACCCCCATTGCGGCGGTCAGGGGGTTTATCTAAAAAACCTGAGTCGTGCCCTGAAGGATCTCGGGCATCGGGTCGAGGTGATTGTTGGTCCGCCGCAGCCGCAGCTTGATGATGACATCCCCTTCCATAAACTCCCATCCCTGGACCTGTATAACCCGGATGATCTTTTCAGGATGCCGTCTTTAAAAGAGCTTTCCCGGCCAATCAATCTAATCGAGTGGATCGGGGTTTCAACCATGGGATTCCCCGAGCCCTTTACCTTTGGATTGCGGGCCCGCCATTACCTGCGATACAGGCGCCGGCAATACGATATTGTCCACGACAACCAGGGATTGTCTTACGGTCTGCTCTCGGTAAAGAAATGGTTGCCCACCATTGCCACCATTCACCATCCCATCACCGTCGATCGCAAAATCGCCGTCCGTGCCGCTCCCAACATATGGAGAAAAATGCAACAATGGCGCTGGTATTCGTTTATCGGCATGCAAAAGCGCGTTTCCAGAATGCTTGACCACATTATTACCGTATCTAAAGCAGCCGGTGATGATATTTCCCGCGATTTTAATATCCCCCCGAACCGATTCAGAATCATACCCAACGGCGTTCGCACCGATCTGTTTTATCCGATTCCTGAAATTCCGCGGGAAAAAAACCGACTGATCGTGACCAACAGCGCCGATATGCCTTTAAAAGGGCTCTATTACTTGCTGCGGGCGGTTTCGAAAGTCGCTCAAACACACTCGATCCACTTAACCGTCGTGGGAACCCCTCAAAAAAATGGATACAACCAGGAACTCATTCAAAAGCTGGGCATCGGAAATCGAATTACATTCACCGGTCGAATCAGCGACGAACAATTCGTGCGTGAATACGCCACGGCAACGGCGGCTGTGGTGCCGTCAGTATATGAAGGGTTTGGATTGCCCGTCGGCGAGGCCATGGCATGCGCTGTGCCGGTAATCAGCACCACCGGTGGCGCGCTGCCTGAAGTTGTGGGGGATGCCGGTGTTCTGGTGCCGCCGGCTGATCACCAAGCTCTGGCAAACGCGATTTTAACGATCCTGGAACAACCGCAACTGGCTCAAAAATTGGGGCGGGCAGGCTATCAACGGGTGCATCAACATTTTACCTGGGCCAAAGCGGCCCAAAAAACCGTTGCCGTATATCGGGAGGCCATCCGTGATTACCGTTGATTTCAATCAGCTTAAAATCAGACCCGGTTACCGCATACTGGATATCGGC
>JASFPY010000413.1:0-3543 GCA_050115755.1 Desulfobacteraceae bacterium
AGGAAACTGCCCTCGTTTCCCACCATCCTTGGCCCGGGGCACATGAGCGGTAAGGAGATGTTTGGTATCGACAACATGATCGAAGAGCCTGTTCCCATGTGTATGTTTAATCTCGAGGCTAAAGACAAACGCATTGTGGCTCATTTGAATTTTGAGCCCTGGTATGCGAATATCAAAAACGTCGTCCTTAAAGCGGTAAGAGAACGCGGACAGATGTGGGATCAGCGCTAATCCTCAATCCACGGGAGCGGTGTTGAGCACCAGCTCCCGTGGATACTTCTAACAAAGTTTGCTATCAGAATGACAATCAGGTGATTGAGGTAACGTATGACTATCCAGCTTTTAATCCAAACCATAGCTAACGCGGTCGCAGCCAGTAGTATGTATGCTCTGATAGCCGTGGGTTTGACTCTGGCCTTTGGCGTCATGCAGATGGCAAATTTGGCGCATGCCCATGTTTTTATGATAGGCTCCTATACCGTTTATGCCCTCTATGCCCTGGGGGGTTGGCCATTTTGGGGAGCAGTAGCCGCGGCCCTGGTAGTAGGTGCGATCGTTGGTCTGGCCATCGAGCGAACTATTTTTCGACCATTACGGGGCGATGTGGTTGCCGGTTTTATTGCGACTGCCGGACTCATGTTTGTCATCGAAGTCTTTTGCGGCGAAGTCTGGGGATGGGGGCATATGCGGACCATCCCCAGCCCCTATATGCGCCCCTTTAAGATTATGGGTGCTTCGGTGGCTTTCCAGAGGGTTCTTGTCATACCCTTTGCCGTTGTTTGCATAGGCGGGCTCATGATCTTTATGCGCCGATTCAGATTGGGGCGCGCACTGCGAGCTGTGGCTCAGGACCCGGAAACCGCCTCGCTGCAAGGGATAAACATCAACATGATGACAGCGCTGGCCCTGGCCATTGCCGGTGCCTTGGCCGGCATAGCAGGCGGGCTGATGTCGACGATATACGCGGTAACGCCTGCGCTGGGAGGTCACCTGATCCTGCCGGCCCTCATCGTGGTGATCGTAGGCGGCATGGGAAGCGTAGGGGGGGTTGTTTTGGCCTCCATTATCATGGGCTTTGTCATGACCTTTGTTACGACGCTGGTCGACGGTGTCGCAGCCTTAATGGTTTCGGTTGCCGTTATGGCGCTCATATTACCAATCAGACCGCAGGGATTAATGGGCCGTGTCACAAACTAACACCGAAAGATTCAGGATCGGGGCGTTCGCAGCCGTAATTATAGGGCTGTGCATATTCCCCTTTTTTGCCAGACCATATCTGGTTGAAGTTGCCATGATTTTCTTTATCTGGATCATCCTTGCCCAGAGTTACCGCCTGATCGTGACGGTGCATGACTGGCAGCTGTATCATGTTGTATTGTACGGTGTCGGCGCTTACACCAGCGGCATGTTGTCAAAGAATTTCGGTTTTCCGGTCTTTTTGGCCATCCCCATTGGAGGCCTGATGGCCTGTCTGTTTGGTATGATCATCACCGTGATTCTAATCAGAACCACGGGATGGAGCTTTTATATCGCCACTTTTGGGCTGGCGGAGCTCATCAGGTTAACCTGGCTAAAGTTTCGCTATCCCTTTGGCGGTTCCACGGGCATCATCAGCATCCCCTACCCACCGGTAATCGGAGGAATCGATTTTAGTGATTCGATTCCTTATTATTTCTTCAGCCTGGTGATCATGCTAGCTATATTATATTTGCTTTATCGCGTAGAAAAGTCGCGGATCGGGGATGCTTTTAAAGCAATTTACATGGATCCTGAATTGGCGGCGTCAAACGGAATAAATATTCCCAGACACAGACTGTTGGCCTGTGCCATCGGCAGTTTCTTTGCAGGTATAGCAGGAGGGCTTCTGGTTCACCGATTGGGCGCCGTGGATCCGAAGTTGTTCGACATCCACACCATGCTATACCTTCTCATCTGGGTGGTTGTTGGTGGTACCAATACCTTCTGGGGGCCGATTATTGGGGTATCTGTGATGTATACCGCTTTCGAACTCTCACGCCCACTAATACAGATAAGACCAGCGTTTTTCGGTCTTGCCATCATATTTGTTCTACTCTTCATGCCGGGGGGCATCGAGAGCCTGATCGCGAAAGTCGTCGCTCAATGGCAAAAGTTGCGTGGTGTGCCGGCAGCGGAAGCAGGCTAATTGTTGAGGAACAAAATCCTGTCGGCAGTCATTATAATCGTGGTAATAAAAAAACCGGCTGGTTCTGAGCCAGCCGGTTTTTTTATCTCTAAGCGGAAAGTCTCTCAGCCCCCCAGATAGGCTTTTTTCACATTATCGTTTTCACGTAGCTCTTTAGCCGGGCCGGATAGAGCGATATCGCCGGTTTCGATAACATAGGCATGCTGGGCCAGACCTAAGGCCAGACGGGCGTTTTGTTCAACTAAGATGACGGTCCTGCCTTCGGTATGGATATTCATAATGATTTTTCCAATTTCGCCACACATGATAGGTGACAGACCCAGTGAAGGTTCATCAAGAAGGAGCAGTTTGGGCGCAGACATGAGCGCGCGTCCCATAGCGAGCATCTGTTGCTCACCCCCGCTTAAGGTACCGGCTGCCTGCGTTTTTCTTTCTTTGAGGCGCGGGAAATGCCTGAAGACCAATTCATCCAGGTCTTTTTGTATAGCGTCCTTTTCCTTGCGCAGAAAGGCACCCATTAAGAGGTTTTCCAGTACCGTCATTTGAGGAAAGACGCGTCTTCCTTCGGGAACCATGGCGATACCCAGGGCATTTATCTTATGGGGAGCCAACTTGTCTATTCTTTGCCCCTTGAAGTGGATTTCTCCCGTAGTGGGGTTTTTCAAACCGCTTATGGCGCGCAGGGTCGTCGTTTTGCCGGCTCCGTTCGACCCAATAAGAGCAACGATTTCACCATCATCTACGTTTATTGAAATGTTTCTGATGGCGGGCACCTTGAAGTAGTGCACCGTGATGTCTTTAACCTCAAGAAGCAACTTTTTTACCTCACACCGACATCATATTTTCAGTCCCCAGATACGCGTTAATTACCGTTTCGTCGTTTTGTATTTCAGCGGGGATTCCTTCGACGAGCAGTTTTCCGAAATCAAGTACGCTTATATAGTCACATATTTCCATAACAGATTTCATATCGTGCTCTACGATCAGGATAGTAATACCCCGCTCGTGTACTTTTCTGATGAGATCTATCATATGCGCTTTTTCGGTCGGAGTCATGCCGGTAAGGGGCTCATCCAGCAGCAATACTTTGGGCTCACAGGCCAGTGCAATGGCAACCCCTAAAGATCTCTGGTGGCCATGGGGAAGATTTGCCGCCAGCTCATTTTTAAGGGGTCCCAATCCCATGAAATCCACTATTTCCAGAGCCTTTTCAACATTTTCCGCTTCCATTTTCTTAACCGTACCGGCAAACACGCCAAAGATATTTTCCCTGGCATGAAGATGGCGGGCTACGGTGACATTTTTGAGGACGGTAAAGTCATGATAGAGGGCAGTTCGCTGGAAAGTGCGGACCAGTCCCATTTCTGCTATCTTACTTG
>JASFPY010000414.1:0-3534 GCA_050115755.1 Desulfobacteraceae bacterium
GATCGACCTTCCCGACCTTAAATCGAGGCCCCTCATCGATTTTTATCGTGATTTCGATCTTATCTCCCTCGAATTTAACTATGGGCTCACCCACCCGGGCCTCCATGTATCCATTATTTTTATAAAATGAAGCCAGCCGGGCAGCATCCTGTTGAAGATTATCTTCGTTTAAATCTCCGGCGCTCGTAAACCAGTGAAATATGTTCGTTTCTGCGGTGGTCATCTGTTTTTTCAGCTCTTTGTCTGAAAAGGCCTGGTTACCTTCAAATTGGATCTTTTCAATCCTAAACTTTTCACCCTCTTCTATTATATATTCCAGATCAGCCTGATTCTCTTTATAATCATGGATTTTGTAATCGACTTTAACATTATGGTAATTTTCATCTTTATACATTTCGATGATGCGATCGATATCATTTTGGATCACATTGATATTCAGAATTGCACCTCTTTTGGCGGTGATTACCTCCTTAACTTCATCATCTTCAAACGCCCATCCAACGCCGCTGATTCGCACGCTGCGTATAGTCGGTTTTTCCTTGATCTTAAATGTTACAATTATGCCGTCGCGGCGGGTTTCTGTTTCAATCTGAATATCATCAAAATAGCCCATGGCGTAAACCGCTTTTAAATCTGCTGACAGGTTTTTCAAATTATAGATGTCGCCGGGCTGCGTTTTGACGACTCTTTTTATGGCATCGGCCTCGATGCGCTGATTTCCGCTGACCTCAACTGCTATAATCTTTTGACGCTTTAATATTGTTAGGCGCAGATCCCGCGCGAGTTTATCCACCGTTGGAGATAGATTTTCGATCCCCTGCCCTTCAGCCACAAAAGGGCTGGGCTGCTTTTTAGAGAGCGGTTCAAACAATTTTAGGTCCAAACTGAACTGTTGCCCGATCCAGGTGAGGCTGCCCCATAAAACATAATCCGCCCCTGTCTGAAGGCCCAGCTGCTTTAATTCCTCAATGTTTGCCGTTCGTTTTTTCCAATCCGGCTCTGAAAGCGGATCCAGCAATAACACCCTGGCACCGGCCTGTTCGAGGGACTTTTTTAAAGCGGAGGGAATTTCGGTTTGCAAATAGGCCATGTCCTTTTCGGAAAAGATTTCGAAGGGTAAAATCACAACGCTAGCAGGCTTTTGTGCAACCGCAGTTTGCAGGGACAATCCCATACTGGCAACAACGATCAAACAAATTATCCGAATCTTCTGAGCCTTCAATAATTTTCGCATCGCAGCGGCAGCTGAATGATGTTTGACCATTTGTTTTAATTTAGGAAGCATGCCAATCGGCTATAGCAGATTCCGGTTGTAGTGGATCGGCCGCAAAGCGCATGCTGGCGGTATTATCGATTTGGATTCACTTAGCGTCCTGCAGACGCCCATTGACAATGGTAACGGATCGGGACATGTAGGATGCCAACTCCATATTATGCGTCACCACGACCAGGGCCATCGACAATTCACGATTGAGTTCCAGAATCATTTGATGAACCTGATCGCTGTTGGCGTTGTCAAGATTGCCGGTAGGCTCATCTGCCAGCAGTATCGCCGGTTTTAAAACCAGCGCCCTGGCCAGGGCCACCCGCTGTTGCTCACCCCCTGAGAGCTTGCCGACTCGCAGATGCAAACGGTCCTGCAATCCGACCCGGACCAGTATTTCCTCAGCCGCTTTAATTGCATCCGGCTTGTCAAAACCGTTAATCAATGCCGGCATCATCGCATTTTCCAGGGCGCTGAACTCGGGCAGCAGGTGATGGAATTGGAAAACAAACCCGATGGTTTTGTTGCGAAATTGTGCCAGTTTGAAATCGTTATAAAGGAAGACATCTTCGCCCTGAAACTCAAGGGTCCCGCTGTCCGGTCGATCAAGGGTGCCGAGAATGTGAAGCAGGGTTGACTTACCGATCCCGGAGGCACCGACAATCGCCACCGTCTGCCCAATTGCCAAATCTAGATTGACCCCTTGCAAAACATCAATACGAACACCTCCGTTTTGAAAACTTTTGGCCAGATTCCGGCCTCTGATCCATCTGCCGGCCTGTGGTGCCGTAAGATCTTTTTGATCGGGGCCCCCCGCATCTGAATAAGATTCGGCATTATCCATATCGAATTGCCTCCACCGGATCCAGCCTGGCTGCTTGTCTCGCCGGATAAAGGGTTGCCAGAAAGCAGATTACCAATGCGGCCGTCACGATTCCAAGCACCCAGTGGATTTCGATTTTTACCGGAAGCGTTGTCGTAAAGTAATAGATATCACCGGTCAGTTCATAAATATCGTAGTGCTTAAGCAGGGTGCAGAGTAGAAGGCCCAGACCTAATCCCAAAACGGTACCGAGGGCACCAATGACCATTCCGTTAAAAACAAAGATTTTTCGAATACTTTTATTGGTGGCACCCATGGCCTTCAGGATGGCGATATCGCGTGTTTTGCCCATAACCAGCATGATCAGGCTGCTGGCGATGTTAAAGGCGGCTACCAAAACGATGAGAATTAAAATAATGGCCATCACCCATCGTTCCATTTTCAACGCCCGAAACAAATTCTGATTCATCTGCATCCAGTCGCGCGCCCAATACGGAAAGCCCAGCTTCGAAATAATTTGATCCGCAATTTCCCGGGCCTTGTAAATATCAGTGACCCGAATATCAATCCCGCTAACAGCGTCCCCCATCCGAAGCATCTTCTGCGCGTCTTTAATATGGACAAATGCGAAGGTTTGATCATATTCATACATACCGGACTGAAAAAAACCGGTGACTTTAAACTGTTTCATGGCCGGCAGGTGTCCGATGGGCGACAGGATGCCATGGGGCGATATCAGATAAATCAGGTCGCCCTCAATAACCCCCAGGTTACGTGCCAATTCTTTGCCGAGCACAACCCCGGGAGCCTGGAGCGCAGATTGTCCGTCGGGTTTTTCCCCCGAAGACTCCGGCAATGACAGGTGTTCGAGGGTTTTCATGACCCGGCCCGCTGTGGAAGGATCAATACCCCGGATAACCGCGCCTACGGCAGCGGATTTGGAACGGAGCATTCCCTGGGTAACAATAAAAGGAGTAGCCGCTACAACACCTTTTGTTTTTTCCACCAAATCTATCACCGAGCGATAACTTTTAAACCCGCCCCCGTGGCGCATGAGCATAATCTGGGATTGCCCACCCAGAATCCTGCCTTTCAAATCAGCATCGAAGCCGGTCATAACTGCAATGACAACGATTAACGCCATCACCCCGACCATTACGCCGGCAATGGCAAGAATCGTTATCAGCGAAACAAAGGCCTGTTTTTGTTTTGCTCTCAGATAGCGGCCGCCGATAAAATATTCAAAAGACATTATTCAAATCTCAAAATTTCAACAACAAATTGGTAGCATATCGCTTTTTTAGACACCGGACAAATAACGTCTACGTGGAATGATGGAATGTTGGAATATTGGAATAACTTTCAAAACAAATAACTTCGCTGTAGTGCAATACCACACGGACACCCAATATTCCAGTATTCCATCTTTCCATCATTCCAAGCCCCA
>JASFPY010000415.1:0-3530 GCA_050115755.1 Desulfobacteraceae bacterium
AAACAGACGCAACGTTTGGGGTCGGTTTTTCCCAGGCTTTAGTGAAAAGGAGGATCGCCTCTATACTATTTCTCAAATTGAAAAATGGATCGAAAAAGTTGAGCCTCTCGCCCTGGAAGCAATCCATTTCTTCAAGTTTAAACGTGTTCATTCTTTAGAAGAGCTTTTATCTAAAGCAGAAAACAAACACTATTCCACATTCTCACTTTACACTGAAGCTGAATTTGACGAGGCCTTAGAAATTTTTAAGCAGAAGATTAACCATCATTTCACAGGCGTTGAACCCATTCAATGGACCGACGAAAACGTTATGATTCTTTTTGTTAAAGACTAATCTAGCCTGTATTGTGCAAAATTTCTATTTGCCCTAAAGTGGGAAGACAACAATGCCGATATGATTTATAGCGGTTGCAACAGAGATCCGGGTTATGAGGGAAGGGAGCAACACGAATAGAGGGGTCACTGACAGCAATCGTTTAAAAAATTCTTTGCAATAGGGTGGCCCAATAAGGGCCACCCTATTTTAAATGAGGTTGAATAATGTTTGATTTTATTATTGTTGGGGCAGCCTTATTTTTCGTGGGATTGCTCTTATATCTCTATTTGGATTACCGGGATTATAAAAAAACCAGAGAAATTATTAAGATTGCAAAATAAATTCTTAAATGCGGGTTCAAATTCAGTACCACCGACCATAAAGTTCAAGGGGCTGCAGACATATCCGCAACCCCCTTTCGCTGTTCTATTACCGGTCTGCCATCAAGAATGAACAATCTGATTCCTTTCCACACCCGGCTTTTATGAGGCCGGTATCAAGTGCCAGAAATCGCCATTTCATCAAAAGCTTCCACAGTTACCGCCGGGCAGGTTGTGAATGATATCCCGGTCAGAGCGCTCAGAGCCACCGAGGCTTTTATGGCATCTTCAATGCCGGGTAACCTGATACAAAACAACAGGTCGTAAGGCCCGAGAAGGGCATACATGTCCATGACCTTACCACCTAACTTTTTAATGGCCTCGATGGCCTGTTGCGTTCTTTTGGCGCTGATTTCCCTGCGCGCTTCGGGAGTGTATTTGCCAAGCATAAAAAAGATCGCCATAACCATCCTCCTTTCATGGGTGATGTTAAAACCGCCTGATTCAGGGATAATTCATTAGAGGCGATAGATCAATACCGGATTCAAATCAGGCGTTATTCAGATACGCCCTGCTCAAACGGCCGTGAATTTCCGGCAGGGAATTAAGGTCGGGCGGTGCGAAGCCGAAAACATCGTCCAGAAAAGCGGCCGTGATACGATAGGTGGCGCCCCATAACAGCTCTACTTCATTTTCTTTCTCGTATCGAAAGCAGGGAAAAGTGTTGACCTGCGGCACAGTGGTTTCGTCTTCGAATGCCAGTCGATATTGGGCATAATGTTTCGAATTGAATAAATCCCGCAAAGGGATATAAATGATTTTTTCAACCTCCCAGTTGGGATAAAAGCGCTTCTGCCCTGAAACCCAGACAACCATGGGATAAATGACCCGATTAAACATGACCAATGGTTGGGCCGGCAGCGGGCCTAAGAAGTCTAAACGGAATGGATTCAGACGCATTTCTTCAATACTTTCACGCACGCCGGTCGTCAGAAGAAGCCTCAACCATTTCGCTTCGCGGGGCCGCCTTTTGCGCAACAATGGCCAATAGGGCCAGCGCGCCAAAGGCAATACCGGCAATTTTAACAGCACTGCCAGACTGGCATCCAGGCGACGGCTAACCCTGCCACCGGGGCAACACAGGTCTCCCGGTTGGCGGACGTTTGCCGATCTCTTGTTTAAAATCACACACGGCTCGCCCACCTGATGGCCGCTCTCAGGAAGCCGGCCCAATAAAAACAAAACCGCAGAAGCGCTTTGCCAATCAATACCATCAGTGGGAACCACCGGGTGCCGGCTGCTATAATCATAAAGCCGGCGGATGATATGCTTTATCAGTTCAGAGGGCTGGTGCAGAAGGTTTTCGATATGTTCTGAATTCGAAGCATTCATGATTAAATTCTAAAAGGCAATTGGTGATTATCCCCATACCCCATTGTACTTGATTGTGTCAAAGCCATTGGGACGGACAAATCGATTGTATTTTTTTTAGGAAAAATCTTATTTGATTCACTTGACATCATATAATCATTGCTTAAATTTTTGAAAAAATGAGTTTGATTTACGCGTATCTAACTGAAACTATGAAATAAACTGGTTTTTTTTCAGTTTTCTTTTTGAGGCGTTGACTTTTGCAAACGCTCGGGTTAGAAAACGGGCGGCCCTTTGCAATGCTCGAAAAAAATGCAGCCCGGCCTTTAAAAAAAAAGATGGGGGAGGCGTGTTTATGAGATTAGGAAAGCTGGACAAATTGGTTCTGATCGTTTCTCTGGCAATGTTCACCTTAATGACAACTTCAACCGATTCTTCTGCACAAACGGAAAAAGAAAACCTGCCGGCAAGAGCCATCTCGATGGCGGCTGAATATCCGGGAGTGGAAATCGCCAAGGGTGATGATGTCAGCATGGATGTCATTTTCCACAACAAGGGGCGCAGTGATGAAGACGTCGAGGTCTGGATTTCCGAAAAGCCCAAAGGCTGGAAGGCCAGCATAAAAACCTATCGCTACACGGTCACTGGAGTCCACGTTCCTTCCAATGATGATAAAAGCCTCACATTTGAAGCCGAACCGGAAGAAGGCACAAAGCCCGGTGATTACCAGTTTCGGATTAATGCCCGGTCATCAGACGGCAAATTCAGAATGTCAAAAACCATAGTGATTAAGCTTACCGCTGACGAAGGAAAATCAAAAGAGCCCAAGGGGGTAAAGCTGACGACATCTTATCCGGTTATTCGGGGGCCATCGGATGCCACTTTTGAATTTTCTCTGGAGGTCGACAGCAAATTGGATGAAGATTCGGTTTTTGACTTGCTGGCCCAGGGGCCCACGGGCTGGGACATCAATTTTAAACCGGCTTACGAAAGCAAATATATATCCAGCCTGCGAATTAAAAGCAAACAAAGCACCAGTGTTGCTGTGGAAGTTAAACCCGCCATGGGAGCTGTGGCCGGTGAATACCCCATCAATGTGCGGGTCAGTTCCAGCGATGCCAATGCCGAAGCCAAATTAACCGTCATCCTGACCGGCACCTACGGGATAGAGGTCGGAACGGCTTCGGGCCTGTTGTCCCTGGAGGCCAGGGGGGGCAGACCGGCCAATATGTCTTTTTACGTTAAAAACACGGGCTCGGCAGCAAACCACGACATCAAATTTATGACCTTCAAGCCCGAAAACTGGAAGGTTGAGTTTAAACCCGAAAAAATCGATGTGATCGAGGCCGGTGATCTCAAGCAGGTCGAGTTAATCATTACACCCTATGAAGATGCACTGGTGGGCGACTACTCGGTGGGGGTCAACGTGCAAGGTGAGAAAGCCGAAAAAAGCATCGAATTTCGGACCACGGTCAAAGCATCTGCGGCCTGGGGATGGATCGGCATCGGTATCATCGTTGTTG
>JASFPY010000416.1:0-3525 GCA_050115755.1 Desulfobacteraceae bacterium
GAGGGCGCACTGTGATCGGCAAAATCAGCTAAATCTCTTCCCTGGATGCGCTCCCGCGCGTAATTGACCGCCAACAGGTAAGCCGATGACGCATAGGTCATGGCTTGAAGACCGGTGCTCATACGGGCACCGTTGATCATGTTGAACATGATTTTCATGCCTTTGCATTCTTCGCCCAGCAAAAAACCAATGCATTTGCCCTTGGTGCCCAGCGTCATGGAACAGGTGGCACTGGCATGAATGCCGTGTTTTTCCTCGACCCCGGAACAGACAATGTCGTTGCGGTCGCCCAGGCTTCCTTCATTGTCAACAAAATATTTGGGAACCAGAAATAGGGATATGCCTCTGGTACCGGGGGGATCGCCTTCAATACGTGCCAGAACCGGGTGGATGATATTTTCCACCAGATCGTATTCACCGTTGGTAATGAAGATCTTGTTGCCGTTTAGTGCGTAGTTGCCGTCGGGCTTCTTGACTGCCGTGGTGGTGAGCGACCCCACATCGGAGCCGGCTTCAGACTCGGTGAGAAGCATCGTCCCTCCCCATTCAGCGGAAGTCAGCTTCTTGACGTAAGTTTCTTTTTGTTGCGGGGTACCGTATTTTTGAATCATGTGTGCGGTGCCGTTTCCCATAGAGGCATAACAAAATAGCGGCCAGTTTGCACCCAAAAAGTATTCGGCAGTCGCCGCACCTAAAAAGGCCGGCGCCCCCTGGCCGCCCATTTCCGTCGGCACACTGAGATTGTTCCATTCCCCTTCTTTTACCAGCGCAAACACCCGGTGAAAACGCTGCGGCACTTTTACCGTCCCGTTTTCATAACGAATGCCCTCTTTATCCCCTTCGGCCAGCAACGGCAACAGCTCCTTTATGGCCAATGCCCGGGCTTCGTTGATGATCAGGGTACACGTTTTTTTGTTGAATTCCTTATACGTTTCATGATTGAGAATATCCGCACAGTTGATCTGCTCCCAGATGACAAAATCTTGATCGCGTCTATCCACCAGCTGTTGTGCCATAGCCTAAAAAAACTCCTTTCTTTACCTGACCTCTGTTGGCTGAAAATCGATTTTAAAATTATGAGGGCGCAATCTAATTGGCGCATAGTGTGTAGCACATTACACGCGAATCTACTTAATTATATTGATAAAAAATGTCAATATCTTTATTATTTTTTTCTTGACATTTTTTTGGGCGTTGGATTAACTGATGCCTGTAGCGCAACGTCACCTGAATATCCACTGTACATTATCTATAGTGGCTGTCGAGGGAAAAATGAAAATCAGCAGCGTGGTCAAGCGTACCGGCGTGCCCAAAGAAACCATTCATTTCTATATCCGTGAAGGCTTACTTCGCAAACCCCACAAAGCCGGGATTAATATCGCAGATTATAACGAAAATCATGTCAAACAAATCCGCTTTATAAAGGAGCTGAGGGACAATTATTACTTTCCGATTCCCTTGATCCGGAAAATTATGCGCAAAGTCAAAAAGCAACCTGCTTCTGATCGTGCTTTTTTTGAACTCCACAGCAAATATTTTCGCCCGGCAGACCGGCTGCTTGCCGGGAAAATTGTCGGCAAAGAGGCTTTTCATGAGACGACCGGCCTGGGGCGCAAATGGATCGAAAAGGCCGAAAAATGGGGACTCATCGAGCCGCACATGCAGGACGGCCGCGCCGTTTATTCACTCGATGACGTCGCCGTCGCTAAACTGATGGTCGATATGGACCGAATCGGCTTCGGTCCCAAAGATGGTCACGATCCCGAGGATTTGCGATATATCGCTGATTTCGTCAAGGGCTTTGTGGTAAACAGTCTTAAGAAATATTATCGGACCAATCTGGAAAAGTTGTCTGCGGCGGATTTTAACGAAAAGCGGGACCAGTTTCATGAAGTCATCAGCCTTTTTTTCTATCATCTGTACCGCAAATATGCCCGGCAGGCGATCGGCCACCTGCTTGAATCCGAAGACAACGATAAAATGTCATGATCGAGCTTTTTCCAAATATATTCTACATCCCCGGCAAAAATAATTCACGATTCCCCTACTGCGCCTGCCTGTATCTAAAGGGCCGGAAGTTGCGGGTGCTGATCGATGCCGGTATGGGCGCCAGCCATCTTGCCCCGGTACAAAAGTGGGGCATTGACATATTGATATTAACGCACTGCCATATCGATCATCGCCTGACGCGTAAAGAGATTGCGGATGTGCCGGTCTGGTGCCATGAAGCGGATGCGCCCTATTTAAAGGATCGCAATCTTTTCTTTGAGGCGATCGGTTTGCAGCGAAGCGGCTTGAACCTGGCAGAACACCTGGACTATACCAACGGCATGTTCGAAATTGAAATCGATCATTACCTGCTTGATCAAGAACGCATAGAACTCGGAGGCATGAGTCTCGAAGCCATCCATACCCCCGGGCACACGCCGGGGCATCTGGCGTTTCACATCCCTGAAGCAGAGCTCCTTTTTGCAGCCGATGTGGATCTGACCTCATTTGGTCCCTTCTATGGGCACGACTTTGCTGACATCAACGAATTTATCCAATCCATTGAAAGGCTAAGGCGGTTGAACGCCAGAATCGTAACCACCGGCCATGCCGGTCCCTTTAATGGTCAGGTCAACGAAAAATTCAATGCCTACGAAGAAATTGTTTATCACCGGGACCGGCTTATCCTTGAGCAATTAACTCAGCCAAAGACGCTGGGTGATTTTCGAGGCCGCAATTTCATCTTTCGAGCCTATCCCGATTTTGCGGAGCTGATGCGCTGGTTTGAGCTTGTCCATATCGAAAAGCATCTTGAGCGCCTGAAAGCCATGGGAAAGGTTCAATACAAAGACGACAGGTGGTTGCTAAGTTGATTTCTGAAATTGCCGGCATATAACCGAAGAGACCATTTTCGCAAAAAGTAATTTGCTGGCCAATGATCATCACTTGGAGGCATAATGGCGGAAAAAACCTATCAGCCCGGAGAAAACTATCCGTATCCCCTGATTATCAAAAAATTGCTCAACACTCCCCTGGTCTATTCACCCGATCGGGAAATTGTCTACGACGACCGGAATCGATATACCTATCGAACTTTAAATGAGCGCATCCAGCGGCTGGCAGGCGGGCTCGAGAGTTTGGGTGCGGTCCAAGGGGACATTGTTGCCGTTTTTGATTATGACAGTCATCGCTATCTGGAATGTTTTTTTGCCATTCCAATGATGGGGGCGGTGCTTCAGACGGTCAACTGGCGCCTGTCAGGTGAACAGATCCTTTACACCCTTAACCATGCGGGGGCGAGGGTTGTCATCATTCATGCGGATTTTTTGCCGATTCTGGATACAATCAGAGATCAACTGGAAACGGTTGAAAAGGTTGTGATCATCAAGGAAGACAATCCGGCCGCGGATATTGAATTCAAAGGTGATGCGGCCTATGCGCAATTGCTGCTATCCGGACCAACAGATTACGAATTTCCGGATCTCGACGAAAACACTAAAGCCACAACGTTTTACACCACCGGCACCACCGGCAAAC
>JASFPY010000417.1:0-3520 GCA_050115755.1 Desulfobacteraceae bacterium
ATGGAATTAGAAAATAGCCTAGAAGTGGTTTCAAAACCTCAGATCAGGTTCAAGGGCAAGGCGATCTAAAGCTCATAGCCGAGAGCTCATAGCTCATAGAAAAGAGGATTTCAATCCTTTAGACTATCAGCTATCAGCTATGAACTATTAGCTAATTTGTATGTGAGCATTTACCGGAGGCCTGCAACGCAGCCATTGGGCCTTAGATGGGGTTTTGAAACCACTTCTAAACAAAGCGTGCCAGCCCATGCCGCAAAACGACATGTCATGGTTCCAGGAGGACGATTCATGGCGGAAAACGACATGTCATGCTGAAATGAGCGGACGTCGGGAAGGTTTTTTGCTCAGTCCGCAGTCCTCAGCACTCAGTCCGTATTTTTCCAGACACCAAGAATTTTTAAACAGCCACTCTTAACTGGACACCATTGATGGATACCCATTTAACCGGTCAGATTGAGCGAATTACTTTCACCAATGAAGAAAGCGGTTTTACGATTGCCAAGGTCAAGGTTAAGGGAAAGCACGATCTTGTCACGGTTGTCGGCAATCTGATGGCACCGATGCCCGGGGAAATTATCGACATGCGGGGAGAGTGGGCCCATCATGCGAAATACGGTCCGCAGTTCAAAGTCGCCCAGTTTAAGACAAAAGTTCCGGCAACGGTCTTCGGTATCAAAAAATATTTGGGATCCGGTCTGATCAAGGGACTGGGACCGGTTATGGCCGGGCGTATAGTCGATCGGTTCGGCGAAAATACGCTGGACATTATTGAAAATCATATCAATCGTCTGGCGGAGGTGAAGGGCATCGCAGAGAAAAGCATTGCCAAAATCGCCAAAGCCTGGGAAGCCCAGAAAGACATCCGTGAGGTTATGATTTTTTTGCAAAGCCACGGTGTCAGTTCAGCCTATGCGAGCAAAATTTTTAAGCGTTACGGTGATCGATCGATTGCGGTAGTGAAACAAAATCCCTACCGCCTGGCGACAGATATTTTCGGAATCGGATTTTTAAAAGCCGACAGTATTGCCAAAGAGCTCGGTTTTTCAAATGATTCCGAGGTCAGGGTTGAAGCCGGTGTCGTGTACACACTGCATCAGCTTTCAGAAGACGGCCATGTGTATTTTCCCTATCAACCGCTAATTCAACGCTGCCGTGAGATTCTGGGTGTCGGGCGGCAGCCCGTTGACCGGGCAATTGGCAACCTGAGTAAGGCCAAACAGATCATTCTCGAGGACATCAATGAAGGGGATACACATTTTAGACAAAACAACAAGGCGGTCTACCTGACCCGATTTCATCAGTGTGAAACCGGAATTGCCAGCCGATTAAGGGCATTGCTCTCCGCCCCCAAATCGACTCGCAAGGTGGATTCTGCCCGGGCGATTCAGTGGGTCCAGCAGCAACTTTCTTTTCAACCCGCCGAAAAACAGAAAGATGCCATCCGGCTTGCCCTCGAAAATAAAGTCATGATCATCACCGGGGGTCCCGGCACCGGCAAGACCACCATCATAAGGGCGATTTTAAAAATATTTTCGCAAATGAAGATCAATATTCTGCTGGCTGCCCCCACCGGCAGAGCTGCAAAGCGCATGAGCGAGATGACGGGTCATGAGGCCAAAACCATCCATCGTCTGCTCGAATACAGCATTCATAAACATGGTTTTCAAAGAAATGAAAAAAACCCGCTGGACTGCGATTTGCTGATTATTGATGAAACCTCGATGATCGATACGATTCTAATGCATCATCTTTTAAAAGCGATTCCGGCCACAACCACCTGTATTTTTGTGGGTGATGTCAATCAGCTACCATCGGTTGGGCCCGGTAATGTGCTTAACGATATGATCGCATGCGGCGCGGTTGCGGTCGTTGAGTTGAATGAAATATTCCGTCAGGCCAGAACGAGCCGTATTGTTGTCAACGCGCACAAGATAAATGAAGGTAAACTGCCGGCGTTTGACCAATCTGAGCTATTTGATCCCAACAATGACTTTTATTTCATAGAACAGGATGATGCTCAAAAGGTTCTGGAGATCATTCTGGAACTGGTAAAACGGCGTATCCCGCAGCGCTTTGGCTTTGATGCCCTTGAAGATATCCAGGTGCTGACGCCCATGCACAAGGGAATCGTCGGGGCCGCCAATCTCAACGATCAGCTTCAATCCGTATTGAACCCCGGAAACGGGGGTATCAGCCGGGGAGACCGCACTTTGCGGGTCAATGACAAGGTGATGCAAATCCGCAACAACTACGAAAAAGTGGTTTTTAACGGCGATATCGGCCGCATCACCGTTATCCGGCCCGAGGAGCGCCAGGTTACCGTTTCCTTTGATAACCGCCCGGTTGTTTATGATTTCAGCGAACTGGATGAAATGGTGCTGGCCTATGCGGTTTCGGTGCACAAATCACAGGGCTCTGAATATCCGGTCGTCATTTTACCGATACTGACCCAGCACTATATCCTTCTGCAACGCAACCTGATTTACACTGCTGTAACC
This sequence comes from Desulfobacteraceae bacterium, assembly GCA_050115755.1. Taxonomy (GTDB): domain Bacteria; phylum Desulfobacterota; class Desulfobacteria; order Desulfobacterales; family JAHEIW01; genus JAHEIW01. The sequence goes on from JASFPY010000417.1 coordinate 2,499, forward strand.
CGCGGCCGAAACCTGGTGGTCATGGTGGGAAGCCGCAAGGCGATGGCCATCGGCGTAAATAACGATCAAACCCTGCAACGATTTACACAATTGCGTTATCGCCTTCGTCCTTCCGGGCCCATTCGTATCCCTGCGGCGTGAGATAGGCTGCAAAGGTGTCGACCTGATCTGTTTCCACCATCCCAACCCGCTCTAAAGCGATTCACTTTTTGGGGGTTTGTTTGGACTTAAACAATTTTTCCCGGGTTTCTTTATAAAATTCAACAATCTTGTTTTTGATGGATACGATCAGCGGCGGACGGATGTATTTGTACCCTTTGTCCGTATAGACATTTTTAACATTCTGCGGCGGAGCAACATCTGAAATGTGTTTGTTTCCCTCGGCATCCGTCCAATAATAAAGCGTTATGCTGGGTTCAAGCTTCTGTTTTTGGGTCTTATCGTACCAGTCCCATCCCAGAAATCCCCCGATGCCGACTATGATGATGACAATAATAATTATTGCTTTGCGCATGGGTAAACTCCTTAAACCATATTATATAAAAATTTAATCTAAAAATCGATTGAGAAGTGGTTTCAAAACCTCAGATTACCCCCAAAGACAAGACGCGAGTTGATCCGCCGTCGCCCTCAGACGAGCGTCGGGCTATGGCGGGACAAGTCGAGGAAGCGGAGCATACACGCTAGTATGAGAGCATTTCCAAGAAACTCGCAACTCCGTATTTGGAGGTTAGATGGGGTTTTGGAACCACTTCTAAAGATTATTTGCAGTTTACCGATAACAATCTGGTGGGTTCATGGAGGGGAATTGTCAGACAACAAGGAAAGGATTTAAATAATGGATGCAGGTCGTATTGCGCTGGATAGTTCAATGGCGATGATTGTTCAACAATTACAGATGAATAGTGAGACGCAGGTGGCGGTGATGAAAAAAATGGTTGAAAGTCAGCAGGAGATGGCGGAGATGCTGGCATCGATCGGAATTGGACAGAACGTTGATGTCGTTACCTGAAGCCCGTTTT
>JASFPY010000418.1:0-3515 GCA_050115755.1 Desulfobacteraceae bacterium
GGTCCCATTGCTTTTGATCGTAGGGGCCGTGCACCACCGGCCAGCCGCCGCGTTCAATGTTGTTGATTAAAATGTCAAGCCGACCGAAGCGATCGATGACTTTGCCCACCATGCGAGGTATGGCTTCGGTTTTGCGCAGGTTGGTCTTCAAAATGAGGTGCTCCTGGCCGGTATCAGCCAAATCCGCTTTTAATGTTGCCAGCTCCTCGGCCCAGTCAAAATAATTAACCGCAACCTTTACCCCCGCTTTTGTCAGGGCCAAAGCAATCCCCCTGCCGATGCCTTTGATTCCGCCCAGCACGAGAGCCACCTTTCCATTGATGTCCATAAATTCACCTGTTTGATTGGTTTGATTGGTTTAATTCGTTCAATTGGTTCAGATTAATTCAACCAATAAAACGAATCTAACAAGTTTTTGGGTTTTTGAACCCGGAACCTTTGATTCCAGTACCAGATTTTGGCTACATATCAAAGGTATTTTTTCAGAGGGTATTTGCGGACCGTATACCATATGTGGTACCGAATCCGGCAACGAACCACCGCTGATAGAAGTTACGAACATTATCCCATAACGTGTTGAAATTTTAGTTTTTGCGGATCCAAAAATCCTTGACAAGCTAAATCTTGAATGATATTGTCGTACCTTTTACAAGCCATATCTTGCTGATTTTATGGGAAATATTTCTTAATTGGCATGAGCAAAATCACCGCTTCTGTTTGAATGCCAACCGGTGGGTACCGGTTGTAACCAATAAATAACCCAGGAAATCTAAATCTAGCAATTTGAAGGGAGGTGCAAACATTTAATTTTGTTAAATCTTTTTGACGGTTAATACGTAACCACAAAAATTTACCAAATTAACTAGGAGGTATAATAAATGCCAAGTTTTGTAATAACTGAAAAATGCGATGGATGTAAAGGCGGGGACAAAACTGCCTGTATGTACATTTGTCCCAATGACCTGATGGTCCTTGAACCCAACGAGATGAAGGCTTACAACCAGGAGCCGGATCAGTGCTGGGAATGCTTCTCTTGCGTCAAGATCTGCCCCACCCAGGCAATCGAAGTCAGGGGCTATGCCGACTTCGTTCCTCTGGGAAGCAGCATCATGCCCATGCTGGGAACCGAGGATGTCATGTGGACCTGCAAGTTCAGAAATGGGAACATCAAGCGCTTTAAGTTCCCCATTCGGACCACTCCCGAAGGACAGGCCAATGCGTATCTGGACCTGAAAGGCAAAGACCTGGAAAGCGGCTTGCTTTCAACCGAAGAAGCCGAAGGCTATGAACTTCCGAAGCCGCAGGCGACTGTCTAAATACGCAGGGTGTGTCTACTAAAAGCGAATGATCAAATAGCACTATCAATCAAGGAGGATTTAATATGGCATTACCAAATAAACCAATCGGGGAACTCAAAGCTGTAAAAGACCCTGAAGTTGAAGAACGAGAAGTTGATATTCTGATCATCGGCGGCGGCATGGCTGCCAGCGGTGCGGCCTTTGAGGTCAAAAAATGGATGTCCGATGACCAGTCGGTTCTGCTGGTCGACAAGGCCGCCATGGAGCGCAGCGGGGCGGTGGCCCAGGGCCTTTCGGCGATCAATACCTATATCGGCGAAAACACGCCGGACGACTATGTGCGTATGGTCCGCAACGACCTGATGGGCATTGTGCGCGAAGATCTGATTTTTGATCTGGGCTGCCACGTTGACGATTCCGTGTACCTTTTTGAAGAATGGGGTCTGCCGATCTGGAAGAAATCCGAAGACGGCAAAAACCTGGATGGCAAAAAAGGCCAGACAATGGGTACGTTGAAAGCGGGTGCCCAGCCGGTGCGCACGGGCAAATGGCAGATCATGATCAACGGCGAATCCTACAAACGAATTGTGGCCGAAGCCGCTAAACTGGCCATCGGCGAAGAAAACATTCTGGAAAGGGTTTTCATCGTTGAACTGCTGCTGGATGCCAACAAGGAAAACCAGATAGCCGGTGCGGTTGGCTTCTCTGTGCGCGAAAACAAAGTTTTCATCATAAAATGCAAGACAGCTTTGATTGCCTGCGGCGGTGCGGTAAATATCTATCAGCCCCGCTCCGTGGGTGAAGGAAAAGGCCGTGCCTGGTATCCGGTATGGAATTCCGGTTCCACTTATTATCTGGGCATGAAAATCGGTGCCGAACTGTCCATGATGGAAAACCGTTTCACCCCGTCCCGTTTTAAAGACGGATACGGCCCGGTGGGTGCGTGGTTCCTGCTGTTTAAAGCCAAAGCATTAAACGGCCTTGGAGAAAACTACGTTACCAGCGATGCCGCCAAGGCCGAGCTGGAAAAATATGCGCCTTATGGAACCGCAGCCATTACACCGACCTGTCTGCGAAACCATCTGATGCTCTTTGAGATGAAAGAAGGCCGCGGGCCCATCATGATGGACACCGTCAGCGCTCTGGCCGAACTCGGCAAGACCATGGACAAAAAAGAGCTCAAACATCTTGAATCCGAAGCCTGGGAAGACTTTTTGGATATGACCTGCGGTCAGGCGAATCTGTGGTGCGCCACCGATACCCTGCCTGAAGAAAAGAACTCCGAAGTTATGCCGACAGAACCCTATCTGCTCGGTTCCCATTCCGGCTGCTGTGGTTTCTGGGTGTCCGGTCCGGATTATGACTGGATACCGGATGCTTACAAAATCAAGGCCGAAAACGGCAAGGTTTACAACCGCATGACAACCGTCAACGGTCTGTTCTCCGCCGGTGACGGCGTGGGCTGCTCCGGTCATAAATTTTCTTCCGGATCCCATGCCGAGGGCCGTATTGCTGCCAAAGAAATGGTCCGCTACGCCAAGGATCATGCGGACTTCTCACCGGCCGCCAGCCAGTCGACCCAGGAGCTGGTCGACATTGTCTACAAACCGGTGCATACCTATCTGGAGCACTGTGCCCTCACCACGGCCGACGACATCAACCCCAATTACCTCAAGCCCAACGGTATGATGTATCGCATGATGAAGGCCACCCATGAATATGGCGGTGGGACGGCTACTTATTATCAGACCACCAGCAAAAACCTGGAGATCGTCATGGAAATGCTGCAAACCATGCGTGAAGATAACGAGAAACTGGCTGCCGGTGATCTGCACGAACTGATGAGAGCCTGGGAGATTCAGCATCGCATCTGGACGGTTGAATCGCATCTGCGCCACATCCAGTTCCGTAAAGAGACCCGTTATCCGGGTTTTTACTATCAGGCTGATTATCCAGGACAGGACGATGAGAACTGGTTCTGCTTTGTCAATTCCAAGTTTGATCCCAAAGGAGAGAAATGGGATATCTTTAAGAAAGATTACCTCAAAATCATTCCGGATGCCTAATGGATCAGCTAAGGAGCAGACGAATCGACATTGATTAACCAACAGATACCTCCAGGTGTCTTCCGACACCTGGAGGTTTTTGTTATTATCGTTTGGCTATCGGCTGATTGCTGGGAAAAGCCGACAGAATAACTTTGCGTTTCGCTTTCAT
>JASFPY010000419.1:0-3494 GCA_050115755.1 Desulfobacteraceae bacterium
GGAGCGGTCAATGGGGAAAATTTTTTGGAGTTCGTCTAAGTTGCGGTAGCCCGCAAATCGGCCACACATAAGGTATTGCCTCTCCGGCAAAACAATGCCATTTTATAATTTGAAACGCTCAATTTAGGGATGAATAATTCATGCTGAACACTGATGCAAGCGTTAAGTTTGTCGGCGTAAATGAAATAAAAAGGAGGAAAACGCACATGATTCATGTAATTGCCACCATTGAACTCAAGCCGAGTTGCAGACAAGCGTACCTGGCGGTTTTGCAAGATAATGTAACAAATGTAAAAGCTGAAGCCGGCTGTTTGGCTTATCAACCGGCGCTTGACATTGATTCCGGCTTACCGGTTCAGGGGGCGGTCAGAGAGAATGTGGTGACCATTATTGAAGCCTGGGAGAGTCTTGAACATCTTGTGGCCCACCTCAAAACGCCCCATATGCTTGCTTATCGAAACGCGGTCACCGATTATGTAGAAAATCTAAGCGTTCAGGTCATGGCACCGGCTTAGTGGTTTTGGATGAACCAATCGATAAGCTGCCTGGCAATACTAATTTTGGGGGGAATCTGCGGAAGATTGTCTTTTGTAAACCAGGCGGCTTCCATGATTTCAGACCCATCCGTACAGATTTTACCCCCGGCGTAGTCAGCGACAAACGCAATCATCAATGAATCCGGAAACGGCCATGGCTGGCTGCCGAAATAGCGAATATTTTTTACCGCTATACTGACTTCTTCACGGATTTCTCTCCTGACACATGCTTCCAGGGTTTCTCCCGGTTCAACAAAGCCGGCCAAAACACTGTAAAACGGTAATCTAAAACGTTTGTTGCGGCCCAGCAGGATACGGTCATCTTTTAAAACGGCAACGATAACAGCCGGAGAGAGGCGGGGGTAATTGACCAGGCCGCATGCCGGGCACATTTTGGCGCGCTCGTCTGTCTTATCCGCGGTAAGTTTGCCGCATCTTCCGCAGTACCGGTGTGTTTGATTCCAATTCACCAGTTGATTGGCACGACCGGCGATCCAGATTAAATCCTCTTTCAGCTTTCCGAACAGTCCCCGCAAATCATTAAAGGCCAATTCCGTATCCGGCTCCAGGTTGCCGGTAAATTCGGCTGCGAAACAGTGGCGGTCATCCAGGGTTCCGAGGTGCTGTTTGCGAATAACTGTAGATTTGCATTTTGCCAGATCTGATGTATCGGGTATTGAACAGCTGTCGTTTTTTATTTTTATCAGCAACCGGCCTTTGTCAAAAATAAACCACAGGGCAGATGCCGGCTCGCCAGCAGGCGGATTAAAATTTGGTTTAAATGGCATGGTTATCCTAAATTTAGTTAAGCGGGGTTTATCCATTCACCACAAAGGACACGAAGCGCACGAAGACATACAAAAAATATAACGTTCTTGTTTCATGTACTTGGTTTCGTTCATGGCAAAATTATGGTTTGGCCCGTTTTTCGGCGATTGTGCGGAATCTTCCGGCCTCCGCATGGTTACCCTGGGCGGCATAGATGCGGCTGACTTTTTCATAGTACTCAGCGGCATTGGCAGGGATTTCCCGGGCCAGGGAAAGATACAGATCTAAGATATCGCTGTTCAGCATTCCAGAATCAAAACAAAGATCAGCGTATCGCTGTTTGATAAACGGGTCGATGCGATCATGGCAGCTGTGGCATTGATCCATTATTTTCCGGTACAGACTGCGGGCATTGGCAAATTCGTTGAGGGCTTCATGGGTTTTGGCCAGCGCCCGGGCAACCGCCTCGTTCCAGCTATAGGTCCTGAAAAAATTTTGATATAATTCCTTTGCCCCGCTGTAATTTCCGGCGTGAAAAAGCGTCTCCCCTTTCAAGATAAACACCGCTACGGATTCGTTTAGCTCTTCGGGCACCGAATCCAGAAGCGTTTCGGCCTGTTCGAAAGCGCCTTCCTCCCAGTAGATTTCACACAGAAGCTGGTAGGCAGGCAAAGTCTGAGGCTGGTTTTTTATAAATGCTTTCAGCAGCTGTTTGGCCTCCGAATGCTTTTCCAGGTGTAAATACGCTGTGGCCAGCTCCAGCGGAATGTAGCTGTCGGTTTTTGGATTTTCTTCCATGGCCCTGCTCAAATAATCGGCCGCCAGGACAAAATCGCCCTGGTTCAAAGCCAGATACCCTTTTTTGAAATTATCACCATAGCTTCGATACGCTTTTTGGACATCTGTGGGCAATGTTCCGCACAATGCCGTGAAATATTCGTCACCCTGTCCGCACGGTTCTGTAAGTTCTCGGTCCCGGGCAGGCTCCTCGCCATGTTCATCATCCACCAGAACGACTTCAATTTTTTTGCCAATATCGAAATCAAGCTGCTCAAGCTTTTCTGTCAGATCCATTTTAAGCCTGGTGTCTTCGGTAAGCTCCAGCGCCAGTTTGTATAATTCGCGGGCGTCTGCGTAGAAGCCGGCTTCCAGCATGTCGTCGGCATTATGTTTATGGCTGTGGGCCAAGGATGCCTTTGTTTGCTGGATTTTTTCCAGAAGCCGGGATCTTAAGTTATCATTTTGCGGCGCGGTCTTTTCCAATTTGTCCAAGGCGCGTTCGTATTCGACCTTGGCTTTGCCCCAGAGATCAGCCGCAAACAGCTCATCACCCTTTTGTTCGTGTTCTTCAGGGGTCTTGCCCGAAAATATTTTCAAAAAGGACATCGTTGTTCTCCCGGGCGTCATGCGGGTATTATCTTATCAATTTCAAAAATAAAATTTACTAGCCCTGCACACGGATAAAATAATGTATTTTGAAATCTAGTGGTGGAAATGCGTTAGCTTTACTAGAAAATTTCTAGTAAAAAAGGGCGAAAAATTTCTTATATAGTAAGCTAGGCCGTGCGGTATTTTTTGTCCGAGAAGCAGTCGATTGAAAAAAGAATAAGGCATGTAGGGCCGGGATGCCTTCCATCTGGAGACTGCAAAATTCTTTTGTTTATCTGCCGGGCACGATAATGCGGGATTCCGGTTTTTCAATTCGGCCCTGTTCCTGTTGCTGATATTTTTTGGCTTCCTCCGCCAGTCTATCCATTGCCATTTTCATGGCCTCTGGAAATTTTTTAATCGCCTGTTGCAGGTCCTTGGCCTGAATGACCGCCTGAATTGGCAAAGGTCCGCCAGGGGTCATCAGGGAGGTTTGCCCTACGAAAACCGATTTTCGGGTTTTATCGAAAGTGCCATCGGATTTAACGGGTGTCATGTGTTTGATCATTCCCACTTTAAGATCCGTTAACGTTTCCTCTTTATAAAGGTTGCTTCTATCGATCTTCAATTCCGTCTGTGGATTTTGTTCATCAGCCATTACCGAGCCTCCTTAAACTGCCTGTGTTGGTCAAATTGTGTTGCAATATTGGCTTAATGATCAATTGCAAAACAACCCGAATCAGAATCACCAATAAATTAAATTGGCAGCCTAACAGATCGTGATGCATAACGCAACTTGTTTGGGGCGCCGGCGTCTATGGT
>JASFPY010000420.1:0-3486 GCA_050115755.1 Desulfobacteraceae bacterium
TTCTTCGGTCAACTGAAATGACATATCTCACCTCCGGTAGGTCGGAATATTACATCCCCGCCCCTACATTTGACTGTCTAATGATGGCGTAAATCTCGCAGTAGAGCAGCCCACAGCGGCTGCCTGAATTGGTCGGCTCGGACTTCGAAGAGCTCAGTCGAATTGTGGCCGGCCTTACATTGAAGCTCATGCGTAGGGTCGCCAACGCCCGGTTATGGTGAATAAATCACAACCAACAGCTCCGTGGACGCATCGCTGGTATTTTTCATGTGATGAACAATTCCGGAGTTGAAATGCAAAGAGTCACCGGTTTCCAGAATGTTTACATGTTCACCGACAGCAACCTCGATTTTGCCCTCCAGCACATAAACAAATTCCTCGCCCTCATGGTGATAACCGACACCTTTGTGATCTTGCCGGGGGGCCACAGAGACCAGAAATGCTTTGAGGTGTTTGTTTTCAGCGCCGGGCGTCAGGGTCGTATAGGCATAATTTTCCGTCCGTTTGGTATGGGCCTTTATGCGGCTTTCCAGCTGGGAATCCGGCTCCTTGAGCAGGGCGCCCGAGTCAATCTCCAGTGCTCTGGAAATCTGCAAAAGGGCGCCAACCGGGGGAATGGCTTTACCCGACTCGATATCTTTCAGATAATCGACGGAAAAGCCGGTCTGGTTTGCCAGCTGGTCAAGTTTTACTTTTTTGCCGGTTCTGGCTTTTTTGATTTTTTGGCCCACCGGAACGCGTTTTTTTGCCTTTTTTTGCGGCATGATTCCTCCCAATAATAAAATGACTAAAATTAAAAATGCCTAAAATGCCTAAAGTTGATGAATTTTGTCATTTTTATTAAAAGATGGAGCACAGCGACGCCTTAATTTTAGGCACTTTAGCTCATTTAAGTTCACTTTAGGCACTTTTTGCTTTTATCCATACTCATAAAACCCCCTGCCTGATTTTCTGCCCAGCCATCCGGCTTCGACATATTTTCGCAGCAGCGGGCAGGGGCGATACTTGGAGTCTTTAAACCCGTCATACAAGGTTTCCATAACCGCCAGGCAGGTATCGAGTCCAATCAGATCAGCCAGGGCGAGGGGACCCATGGGATGATTCATCCCCAGCTTCATGACGGTATCAATGTCTTCGCGGTTGCCGACGCCGTGGTACAGGCAATAAACAGCCTCATTGATCATCGGTAATAAAATTCGATTGGCAATAAAGCCGGGGTAGTCGCTTGCTTTTGCAGGCGTTTTTCCAAATTTTTCTGCCAGATTCCAGGTGACCTGAAATGTCTCATCCGAGGTGGCAATGCCGGGGATGACTTCCACCAGCTGCATAACAGGCACCGGGTTCATAAAATGCATGCCGATTATTTTCTCCGGCCGTCCCGTATGCGCGGCGATGCGGCCGATCGGAATCGACGAGGTGTTGGTGGCCAGGATAACCTGATCGCCGCAGATTCCATCGAGATCTCTAAAAAGCTGATATTTAATTTCTTCATTTTCGGTTGCTGCTTCAACGACGAAATCCGCCGAGGCCATGTCCTGTAAATTCACGCTGGACTTGATTCGGCCCAGAATTGCGTTTTTATCGTCTTCTGACATCTTTCCTTTTTCGACCCCGCGGCTCAAGATCTTTGTGATGGTTGCAATGCCTTTTTCGACAAACTCCGCCTTAATGTCATTCATAACGATATCCAGGCCACTCATGGCCGCAACCTGTGCAATCCCGCCGCCCATCTGACCGGCACCAATGACGCCTAATGTTTTAATCTCCATCTCTTTCCTCCTATAATATTTTTTGTTATTAGAAACTTTTCTATCGACTGCTCCAAATTCGAAATCCGAAAACCGAAACAAATCCGAATTTCGAAGGTCCAAAATTCAAAACTGTTTTGAACACTCGAATTTAAGATTTTGAGATTGTTTCGTATTTGGACCAATTTAATAAAATCAGGCGTGCTTCGAATTTAATGGAATGACGGCTTATTTCATTTTTGGTTTCCTTTATTTGAACGTATCCTGTTTTCTATAGCGCATAGCGCAGAAATGCAAGGCCGAATGTAGACTGAGCGAGCGCTCAATCGATGAATAGCATGACAATTTTCGGATTGTCAAGTTTTTCAAAAACCTATACTTTTTTGAAATTAACTGCTTGAAATTTAATAAAAAATAATTTATTTCGAATCAAAGCGCCAGAATTATTAAGCTATTGACAAATTCAGCGGATTTCATTAGAAATAAAAATATGACCGAGCGCTCGCTCAGAACACAAGTTTTCCCCATATCATCGTAATCCACGTCGTACTTTTGCTCGTACTCGATATCGTATCAAATACGCGTACGAAGACGACGACCGGTACGAAGAGGAATAGGGGTCCTGTTGAATTCATTAATCAGTTTTATCGCACGGGAGGACGTATATGAGTGATAACATCTTATTGGTTGAAGAAGACAACGGTATCATCACCTTAACTTTAAACAGACCAAAAGTTATGAACTCATTCAATTTTGCCATGCTCCACGCGTTGCGAGATCGTATCGATTCTTTTCGCTTCGAGCCGAAGATACGGGTTGTTATCATCACCGCAGCCGGTGAGAAGGCCTTTTGTGCGGGAGCGGATCTTAAAGAGCGGGCGACGCTGTCACCGGATCAGGTCAAAGAATATATTTTTACCATTCGCAACCTGTTTACTTCCATCGAACAGCTCAACAAGGCGGTAATTGCGGCTGTAAATGGTGTCGCACTCGGCGGTGGCACCGAGCTTGCCCTGGCCTGCGATATTCGGATTGCATCCTTGAATGCGACCATGGGCCTGACGGAAACTCGTCTGGCGATTATTCCCGGTGCCGGCGGCACCCAGCGGCTGCCGCGGTTGGTCGGGCGCGGCAAGGCCAAAGAACTTATTTTCACCGGACAGCGCATCGGTGCTGAAGAAGCCCTGCGCATCGGCCTGGTCAACAAGATCTGCCAGCAGAACGATCTGCTGGACGAATGCAGGAAAATGGCGGCCATGATCTGTGAAGCCGGTCCGTTGGCCATTGAGCAGGCCAAATATGCCATCAACTACGGCCTGGAAACCGATATCCACACCGGCCTGGCCATCGAATCAAACGCTTACTGGGTCTGCATTCCGACCGAGGATCGGCTTGAAGGACTGGCCGCGTTCAAGGAGAAGCGTAAACCGGTATATAAAGGCAGGTAAGCAAGACAGTAGTTGGTCGTCCGACTAAACGGGATATAATAGCTGCGAAATCTAATTCCACATACTTTCCGTCGTCCGTCGTTCGTTGTCCGTAGCTATAATCCGATCCGATTTTCATTTCATTTTTTACAACGGACAACAGACAACTAACAACTGACAACGAAAAGATGAAAACGAAACGGCAATATTAATTTGTGTGAAGTATAAGCTGACGAAAGAAAGGAGAGAAAGACTGATTATGACCGAATATGATTACTGGAAAATATTTCCAAGAATGCCGAAAAAAGTGA
>JASFPY010000421.1:0-3467 GCA_050115755.1 Desulfobacteraceae bacterium
TCATAATTGTGAATAGGTTTTTCAAAGCGCAAAGGAGTCATCAAATTGAACTTTAATTCGATCGAAACAGCCCATATCAGCCACCTTAAAACCATTGTACCCGATGACCGCCTGTCCACCGGCGAATCCGTTCTCGATCTGCACGCAAAAGACCAGTCGCAGCATCCCGCCGTTCGTCCTGAAGTGGTGATATGGCCACAAACAGCGGAAGAGGTGGCCGCGGTGGTCAAATATGCAAACGACAACCGGTTCCCGATTGTCGGCTGGGGGTCTGGCTCTTCCCTGGAAGGTAACCCGATCCCGATTCAAAGGGGCATTGTACTGGATTTTGCACAGATGAACCGCATACTGGATATTCGCGCGGAGGCATTTCAGGCCGATGTGGAACCGGGAGTGATCTACCAGGATCTGAACGAAAAGCTTCGTCACACGGGATTATTCTTTCCGCCGGACCCGGGTGCCCGCGCCACCCTTGGCGGCATGATTGCCAATAACGCCAGCGGTACCCGCACGGTGTATTACGGTTCCACCAAAGATTATGTTCTGCGCCTGTCGGTGGTATTGGCCAACGGTGAGATCATCCAAATCGGCAATCAGGCCAGCAAAACCTCATCGGGGTATGATCTCATCCGTCTTTTTGTCGGTTCCGAGGGAACACTGGGAATTGTCGTCGGTGCCACGGTACGTCTGGTCGGGTCGCCGGTTGAATTTTCGGCGGCCGTTGCCACCTTCCCCTCGGTAGAGGCTGCCGGCAAAGTCGTATTCGAGATCATGCGCTCCGGGCTCAACCCGGCGGCGCTTGAGCTGCTGGGCCCCGAGTGCATCGCGTTGATGAACGCGGAGGAAAATCTGAAATTGACGGTCTCGCCGACCATTATTATGGAATTTCACGGGACTACCACCAGTCAGTTGGCCGATGTTCTCGAAATGGCCGAAGAAATCTGTAAAAGTGAGGGTTGCCAGATGTTTGAACCGGGCGTGGGACGATCGGAGCGGGATCGCATCTTTAAGGCCCGGCATGCCCTGGGTGAAATCATTATCCGCAAACACCCGGATTGCGGCATTCTGGTGATGGATGTCGCCGTTCCCATTACCGCCTATCCGGAGTTAATTGCCGCCATCCGTGCAAAGCTGGGAGGAACCCATTTAACCAGTTACTTCATCAGCCATGCCGGAAATGGCAACGTGCATTTAAACATTGCCGGCCAAAAGGGCAACCGCGAGCAATGGGATCTAATCAGCGAAATCTCACAGGATCTGGTGTACAAAACTCTGGATCTGGGCGGAACCGCCACCGGCGAACACGGCGTCGGCCTGGGAAAACGTAAATACATGCCGGCCGAACATGGGGCCAGCATGAAGTGGATGAAACGGGTGAAGACATTGTTTGATCCCAACGGTATCTTAAACCCGGGGAAGATATTTCCCTAGAAACCGTTTCTAACCCTTATAATAAACACGGACGTGGAGGCAAAAGCGATGCGCACAGCAGAAAAGAAAAATACCGGGCAGCCCTGGAAAACCGATAACTGGTATGTCAGCCCCTGGAATTATTTGGAGGAAGTGACCCGGGGCTTTAAGCCGCCTGAAGCCGTAAAAATTCATGACATTACCCTGCGTGACGGAGAACAACAGGCCGGGGTCATTTTGAAAAAAGACGATAAAATCCAGATCGCCGAAACGCTTTCAGAAGTCGGTGTTCACCGCATCGAAGCCGGTATGCCGGCGGTATCGCCCAATGACGAGGCTGCTATTCGAGAAATCGTCAAACGCAACCTGGGTGTCGAGATCTTTTGTTTTGCGCGCTGTATGGTTCCGGATGTCGAGCTGGCAGCGGATTGCGGTGTGGACGGCATTGTCATTGAAATTCCGTCCAGCACGCATTTGATCGAGCAGGGCTATAAATGGCCGCTGGAAAAAGCGGTCGAGCTGTCCATCACTGCCACCCGGGCGGCTAAGGAGGCCGGATTGTATACGGTATTTTTCACCATCGATGCCACCCGTTCGGATATGAACTGGCTGTTGGATCTCGTCGAGAAGGTGGCCACCGAAGGCCATATGGATGCCTTTACCCTGGTCGACACCTTTGGCGTGCTGTCATCGCATGCGGCCACCTATTTTACCCGGAAGGTGATCGAGCGCGTCAATACACCGGTTGAGATCCACTTCCACTCGGATTTCGGTCTGGGTGTGGCCAATACCATCAATGCCGTGCTGGCCGGTGCTGAAGTGATTCATTCGACGGTTCTGGGTATTGGCGAACGTGCGGGCAACACCCCGATGGAAGAAACCGCCCTGGCGCTGCTGACCCTTTATGGCATCGATGTCGGAATCGATTTTAGCAAACTCAATGAGCTGGCCAAACTGGTGCAGAAGCTGACCGGGATTGAAGTGCCCAAAAATAGGCCCTTTATCGGCGATTGGGCCTATAATATCGAATCCGGAATCGTAACCGGCTGGTATAAAAACGTTTTTCAGGCTGATCCGACGATTGTCTATCCCGTAAATCCCGAATTTGTCGGCCACCCGCCCCCGGATATATTCATGGGCAAAAAAAGCGGTCTGGATAATATCGGCATCTGGACCCGCAAACTGAACATCGAGCTGAATGAAGATGAGGAGATGGCTGTTCTGAAAAAGGTTAAACAAATGTCACATGACTTGAAAAGGGTTCTGACTGAAAATGAGTTTGCCGAAATTGTAAGAGCAGTTAGGTCCTGAAAAAGGTTCTGATTTTATTTCGCTAACAATTTGATGCCGACTGCCATACAGGCCAGCCCTCCTAATCGATACAAATCGATGGGATTTTTCGGAATCCCGAGCAAGCCGACCTGATCGATGATCAGAGCTGCCGTCATCTGGCCGGTTATGACAGCGGCAATCATGACGGCCGCACCAATTTTAGGCACCACAAAAAGAACTATCGTAACATAAAAAGCGCCCAGAAGTCCGCCAATCCATAAATTCGGAGGTGCATCGGCAATTCTTAAAATGCTGCCCTGTCCGGCAACCAGGGAAACAACCAGCAGAGACAATGTGCCCACGCTAAATGAAATACAGGAGCTCTCAACAATACCCACGAATTTGCCTAATGCGGCATTGATCGGTGCCTGGAAGCCGTTGCTCATCCCGGCAAAGACGGCAAGAACAATAAGGCCTAATTTTTCCATTATTCTGTCTCCCGCATAAATTTGATCGGTTTGCATAAAATTAACAAGCTGCCCCTATGAGCAACCGGATTAATCCATACAATAAGAAGTAATTCACTGCAAGTTGATGTTTGCTTAATGCAGCCGGACGCCACGGGGATGCTGACATCAATGAACCGGCTTGGCGTAATGTTTTAAGTCTGGATGGCCGGAATGAAAGCCGGCCGGTTCACGCATACAAAAATGGGGCCATAACGCTGTCGGGCACACGATATTTCAGCTTTACCGGCAGAGCATGGGGCAGGGCCTGGCCGACAT
>JASFPY010000422.1:0-3457 GCA_050115755.1 Desulfobacteraceae bacterium
CTGCTGACCGCATCAAAGATCATGGATTCGAGTTCTCTGATGTTTCCGGGGAAATGATAGGTTGACAGCAGGGTGACCAGTTCGACCGGTGGTGTCGGCTTCTTTTTATCCAATACTTTAGACGCCTTTTCCAAAAAATGATCAACCAGAAGGGCCAGATCTTCTCTTCGCCTGCGCAGCGGCGGGATGTGGATTTGGTGATCACCCAGCCGGTAATACAGATCTTTACGAAACTGCCCGGATGACTGCAGTTTGTCAAGATCCTGATTCGTGGCCACCACGATGCGGGCATCGGAGCGTTTAGCCACATCCGATCCCAGCGGGAAAAATTCGCCTTCCTGTAAAAGTCGCAAAAGCTTGACCTGAGATGCCGTGCTTAGATCTCCGATTTCGTCCAGAAAAAGGGTGCCGCCGGTTGCGCGCTCAATCAGACCGCTGCGCGCTTCCCTGGCGTCGGTAAAAGCGCCTTTTTTATGGCCAAAAAGGGTGTCGGCAAAAACATGATCGTCCAGACCGGCCACGTTTACCGGAATAAAGTCGCCCGCTCGATTGCTCAAAGCATGGACGGCTTTAGCGACCAGTTCTTTGCCGACCCCGGTCTCTCCGGTTATCAGCACCGGCCGCGGACTGCTGGCGATGGCTTCGATATATTGAAAAATGGACCGCATGCTGGTGCTGATCGTGATAATTTCCGAAAAGGCCTCGGGCTTTTCCAGTTTATCGGACAATACATGCGCTTTGAGCATTTGATTTTCGCGCTGTAACTCTCGCAGTTCGATGGCCCGTTTTACCCCGCCGATCAGACGGCTTTTCTCAACCGGTTTCAATATGTAGTCAAAGGCACCGTGCTGCATGCACCTTACGGCCGTATCGATATCATTTGAGCCGGTTACCACCACAACCGGAATCTCCGGATAATCGGCGGTAATCATCGGAAGCAGTTCTTCACCCGAAATATGCGGCATTCTCAGATCCAGCAGCATCACTTCAATTTCCCGGGAGGAAAGCAGCGGCATGACATCCCGGCTGTCGTGACAGCGAATGAAGTTGTTCATATTAACCGAGCGGAGCGTCATTTCAAAGCTGGTTATCGCCTGAGCTTCATCATCGACCATCATGACGGGAAAATGCGGATAGGTTGATTCAGTCATTTATGGCTCCCTTTTTCGGTTTGATTTTTTCGGTCAACGGGCAGGGTGATGGTCGCAGTGGTGCCGGCACCGATTTCTGATTCGAACTGCAGGCTGCCGCCATGCTCTTCGGCGATCTTTGAAGAAATTGATAGGCCCAGCCCAACACCACCGGAATCCTGCTTGGTCGTAAAAAACGGATCGGTGATGTTCAGAAGCTTTTCGGCAGGTATTCCCGTGCCTTCATCGCGAATTTTGATGACGATCGTTGACTTTTCCTTATTCGATTGAACCGAAATATAAATACCTTTATTGGCATCCGGCAGGGCCTGGCAGGCATTCTGGATCAAGTTTATCATGACCTGCTCGAGCCGCTGAAAATTGCCGCGTAGCAACGGCAAATGATTACCGTATTTGATTGAAAATTGATGGGTGGACTTTTTAATCATATTCGAAAGCAGTGAAACAGCGGACTTGATTACGTCGTTGATATCGACCGATTGGTTCAGATCGGCGGTGTCGTCGCGGACATAATTTTTGAGGTCATCCACGATTTGTTTTATGCGTCTGGCACCGTCGGATATGCCGGAAAACAAAGATGGAATATTTTCGCGCATCTCGCTGAATTTCATGCCCCCCAGAAGAAAATCACCATTTTCTTCGTAATACTTTTCTAGTATCGGCATGGCATTGTCCCAGGCTTGTTTTAAAATGGGGGAATTTAACATGATAAAATTGTTGGGGTTGTTCACCTCGTGGGCAACGCCGGAAACCAGCGTGCCCAATGCCACCATCTTGCTGGCCTGCATCAGTTGCTGTTGATGGAGTTTGGCCTGCTCCTCGGCTTTTTTGCGTTCGGTAATATCGCGCGCCACCCCCCGGAAACCCTGTGGCCGACCTTCTGAATCCTTTATCAAAGATACCGAAAGCTCGACAATTTTTTGGGTGCCGTCTTTTGCGACCATTTCCAGGTCAAATGCGGTTGCGGCCTTTCCGGTTTTGAAGACTGCGTTAAATGTTTCATATACCCGCTTGACCGTTTCTTTGCTCGTAAACTGCCGGTTGTTCATTCCCATAAGCTCATCTTTTGAATATTTTAAATGCCGGCGCAAAGATTCATTGAAGAAGGTCAGGTTACCGGCCAGATCCACCTCGTAATACCCTTCCTCAATGCTCTGGAGTATGGTTCGATATTTTTCTTCAGATTCTCGCAACGCCCCTTCAGCCTCAACCCGATCGATGACTTCCGCTTTCAGGGATTCAAGCGTATCTCTTAATTCCTTTTGTTGGGTTTCGACTGTTGTCAGCGCTGCTGAGAAGCGGTAGGAGAGCAGAAACGACTGGGAAAGAATAAAGCAAAAAAAGCCGAACTGGGTAAAAAACCCTGTCTGGATGATCCCTTCCACGTGCAGCATGTCATTTACGCTTGCAATACCTAAGATGGCAAATCCGAGCAGAAATACGGATGCCTCAATTCGCTTCTGGTTTAAAGAGATAAAAATCACGTACAGTCCGTATATAAAGGTGATAAGGGTAATGATTTCGTATAGGTTGAGGGTATATGAGAAGAATCTTGCCGGGGTAAAGATCACAATACCTGAAAAAATAATCGCAAGTATTTCTGAGATACGCAGAAAACGTTCTGAAAATTTTGGAAATAAGGATTGCATAAACATCGCGAAAGCCGGGACGGCCATATACCATGAAAGATATTCTAACTTGACCATGAGTTCATAGCTTATATCTGGGAAAGCAAGAATGAGATATCTTCCACCGGTGGTAATCGTTCTCAGCACAAGCAGGAAGCAGAAGATGCTGAAGTAAAGTGGCGAACGGTCTTTTTTCCTGAGGATAAAAAGGCCCAGATGGTACAGGGCCATCAGGAAAATACTGCCGATCAGAAATAGATCAAAGCCGAGCCGTCTTTCCTGGGCCTTGCGCATATCTTTTTCGCTACCCAGTCGGATAACTTCCCAGATTCCGCCGCGTCTGTGGTGAAAATTGGACACCTGAAATATAAGCTCGATTTGATTCGTTTTAGGCTCAAAATCAACGATTTGAGGGTATTGCTGGGGAACGGTTGTTTCTCGATTTCTCCCGGGTTCCCCCTGAGACGTCACTTTTTGACCATCTATATAGATGGTGTACGCATTCGAAATTTCCACCGTTCTTAAGGCAAGAGATTCCTTCTGTTGATTTAGCTTAACTTTTAGACGGTAGGTGACGTAGCCATATCCGGGGAGCTTCTTTCCATCTAATTCATAATCTTTCCAGTATCCCGGTACTTCGATGAAACCTGTTTTGCGGATTGCCGTTTTGGATGTAAA
>JASFPY010000423.1:0-3456 GCA_050115755.1 Desulfobacteraceae bacterium
CCAGTTTTTCGTGTTCTAAAAATTTAAGTGCACTGACCAGGGGGGTGCGGCTGATGCCGAGCTCCTGGGCGAGTTTTTCCTGGGGAATTTTCTCTCCGGGTAGAATCTGGCGCTCGGTGATCATGTTCTTGATGATTTCATAGGCCTTTTGATCTAAATTTTCGTGCTCTGCACCCAGATTTTTCATCTTCTAATCCTTTTCCAGGGTTGAAGTGAAAATGATGTTCCGAAAAGCAAGAAGACCGAAGATGGTTAAGGGAAAATAGATATCAGGTGTCGGGCAATGGTAAATGGTCTATTCCGAGCAAAAGCGCGCATTGAATTTTGTATTTTGTATGCAAAATTCAATACAGACTCCAAAGCAGCTTGTCAAGCTATTTTTGATTACGGCTCAACAGTTTTTGCTAAATTGCTGAGGTCCGGCAAATCGTTCCGTTGCGGCCGATCCGGTCAGCGCGGCCTCCTTACTGTCGCCCCCAAAGGCTGCCGTGATTTCCAAGCATTGATTATGCGTGCTGGAATCCATCCAGACCGGCTAAACGGGTCTGGCAAAGATCTTAGGGGTTTATGCCAGCAGGCTGCGGGACGGATCCAGATTCGATAATACCGCAGCAGCATCCTGATTGAGGTAAACACTTCCGTGCTGCTGAAGCGTTTTGTTTAAAGGATCAATGACTAGCGCGGTCAGGCGTTGGGTGCTGAGATCCAGGCCCAGGTAAAGGCTTTTTTGCATTATCCGATACCTTTCACCGATTCCGATTGGTTTAGAGTTAAATCGAAAGAAACTCTCCGACTACTTGGCTAAATTAACCCCAGAATAAAAAGCAGGCCGGGCAGAACAAAAATGAGCAAAGCAGTTGTAAAAAACCAGCATGAGTTAGCCAGGTTCAGGTCCAGATCATATATGGAAGGCGGTATCAGTGCGTTAAAAGCCACCGGCATGCAGGAAAGAAGTATCACGACTTTTAGTGGCAGTCCGCCATCGATATTTCCGAAACCCAACAGATATGCCACTGAAGTCACAAGTATGGGGACTAGAAAAAACTTAATAATGGATACCGAGACACATTCTTTGAGATAGTCACGAACCTTTCTGAATCGCAGGGCCAGACCGATGGAGGTCAACAGTAAAATGGTGCCCAACGGTACGAAAAGGGAAATCACCTCCTTATAAAAACCGGGGCGATAAACGCCGCTAAAATTGAGCAAACCACCAATAATTATACTGGATACCGCCACCAGAATGAACGGGTCCCGTGTCAGGCTTTTAATGCGATCGCTGAACCGCTCAGTGCTCGAGTTGCTGCTGTAGTATTTGGCTATTGGAAACCCGATCGCATAATAGGACAATTCTTCGAACAATTTATATATCGGGACCAGGGCAAATCCTTTTTCGCCTAGAAAAACGAAACAGACCATTGCGCCGATAGAACCGATATTGGTAAATGAACCGCATCCATAAAGGGCGCCAGTCTTTTGCGGCTCCAACCGCAAGATTCGGGCTGCCCCCAGAGCAAGGCCGCCCCCGGCCAAAAGCGCAAAAAGTCCTACAAATGGTAAAGCGATGAGAGCCACGCTTTTTAAACTCACCACCCAGATCGCACCGATGATTGCAACCGGATTAATAAAAAGCAGCGCGATGCGTTGCAGCAGTTTTCTGAGGTTATCGATATGCATCGGCAACTTGATCAATGCACGCCTCACCAGTATCTGAACGACATAGCCCAGCGACAACCCGAATAGAATCACACTGAATGAATAAATAAACTTTGACATGCAATTTCCCGTTGTATTGGAAATGTCCGGCAAGTTCTATACAATGGCGGTTATCCGCAGGGCAACAGATTTCTGTTTATGCCGGGCCAAAGAAAGATTGCAATCCTGAATAAATATTGACAGATTGCGTGATTCCAATTTACAACCGTTTCACTCAGATAATTATCTCGCCCTAAATAAAACCGAAGCGGGTCAGCGCATGATAACGAGAGAACAACAAAAATCAGCCCAAAAACGCGCGGCCGATATGATCCGGGCATCCGGTATTCAAATTACCGACGAAGAAGCGCATGGCATTGAAGTTGTCGATTTTGGTCTGAGCACCCTTGAAAAGGAAGGGGTTCAGGTGCTCACCCTGGTTCAAACCGACCGGATCAGCATCAAGGTACTGGTGCTGTTTCCCAATCAGACTGAACCGGAGCACTGGCACCCGCCGGTGGGGGATGACCCCGGCAAAGAGGAAACCATAAGGGTGATCGCCGGAACCGTTTATTTCTATATTCCCGGAGGGAACACGTTCAAAGAGGGTTTTATAGTTGACGGCAAAGACGATTGCTACACCATGCGAAAAGAAGTTATCATGAAGCCCTGCGATCAAATTACATTGCAGCCGGGTGAAAAACACTGGTTTCAGGCAAGGGATGACGGGGCGGTGATGTACAGTTTTTCCACCATCGCCCGCGACGCGCTCGATCAATTTAGCGATCCGGATATCGAGCGCATCACCAAAACAGTTGAAGAATAAATACCTGATCTGAGATTTTGAAACCGCCTGTAAGCAGCAGGCAACGCTTTAAAGACAGATAACAAAAAAGATGGATGAAGGTGAATCAAACCGATCCCAACAAACATTATCGTATTGCCCTGATTCCGGGTGACGGCATCGGCCGGGAAGTTGTTCCCGAGGGGGTGCGGGTGCTCGAGGCCCTGGCTGCCCGTCATGGTTTTGAAGTCAAATTCGAATCCTTCCCTTACGGCTGCAATTACTATTTGAAGCACAGCGCGATGATGCCCGCCGATGGTCTGGACAGGCTGGGGGATTTTGATGCCATTTTGCTGGGGGCGGTGGGGGACCCCGACGTGCCGGACCATGTTTCCCTTTGGGGCCTGTTGATCCCCATCCGGCGTCATTTTCAGCAATACGTCAATCTGCGCCCGGTGCGGCTGCTGCCCGGCATCCGCTCACCGCTGGCCGGCCGCAAAGCCGAAGATATTGATTTTTATATCGTCAGAGAAAACAACGAGGGCGAGTATTCACAGATCGGCGGGCGGCTTTATCAGGGGACCGATGAGGAAACCGTCATCCAGGAGTCCGTGTTTACGCGCCGCGGAGTTGATCGAATTATGCGCTATGCCTTTAAGCTGGCGCAAAGCCGGCAGAAAAAGCATTTGTCCTCGGCCACCAAATCGAACGGTATTATCCACACCATGCCGTTTTGGGACGAACGCTTGAAAGTGCTATCAGAAGAGTTTCCGGACGTCACCGTCGACCAATACCATATTGATATCTTGACTGCCAATTTTGTACTGCATCCGGACTGGTTTGACGTCGTTGTCGCCAGTAACCTGTTCGGCGATATTTTATCCGATCTGGGACCGGCGGTGGCCGGCGGTATCGGTATTGCGCCTTCGGCCAACCTCAATCCGGAACGAAATTATCCGTCGATGTTCGAGCCGGTG
>JASFPY010000424.1:0-3449 GCA_050115755.1 Desulfobacteraceae bacterium
CTTGTCTGCAAAGACCTTACAGAATTTTGCAGTAAGGGCAACCTGCTGCCGCCGCACCGTATCCTCAGTGTGGGAATTGCCGTGGCAGAGGCGCTTGATTATGCCCACCAACAGGGCGTTGTCCATCGTGACATCAAGCCGGCCAACATTATCCTATTGGAAAATGAACAGATCAAGGTCGCTGATTTCGGCATAGCCCGGGTTATGAGTTCCTCGACGAAAACCCAGACAGGCGTTATTTTCGGAACCCCGAATTATATGTCACCGGAACAGGTGGCCGGTAAAAAAGTAGACGGCCGTTCCGATCTTTTTTCGCTGGGGGTTGTCTTATATGAAATGTTTAGCGCTGAAAAGCCCTTCAAAGGCGAAAACATTAATGCACTGATGTATGCGATTACCCATAACACTTACACGCCGCTGACGGAGGTTGCGCCCGAAACGCCCGCCTGCTGCCTAAAAATAATTGATAAACTGCTGCGCAAAGGGGTGACCCGGCGTTATAAGTCCGCCAGCCAGCTGGTCAAACAGTTAACAACGTGCCGGCAGGAATTGGAAAACGCTTAGAATCTGTTTTTGTCCCGTACTAGAGCCTGCTAGGAAAAGCAGCGAATCTTCCTTGACAATCCTTTAGATCTTTCGTGTAATAAAATCAGGCTTGAACCTATCTAAAAAATGTGGATCCGGGTTTTGGGAGACTTTTCAAATGAAAATGCACACAATTGAAATTGATGAAAACATCTGGAGCTATTTACAAAAACACGCCGAGCCGTTTGTTGATACGCCGAATTCCGTCTTAAACCGGATTCTGTTCGACACTAGTGAGGTCCCCTCCCCCAAAAACCGTGTGTCCGAAATCCCGACGGTGTCCATTCAAGGAATCCCCAAATCTCTGGCACAAATCCTAGAGGTCGTCTATGAGATGGAAATTAACGGCTATTCACGAACCGAGGCGACCAAACGGGTGGCTCACAAAAGAGGCACTTCCCCTCAAACGATCACCGACAAGTACTGTCGGCAGATCGGCAAAAAAGCCCATGAAATCGATCAACTGCTCTCCGAGCCGGGTTATGAAAATTTTATAAAAATTCTGGAAAGCAAGTTTGACGCCCATCGGCAGGTTATCGAATCGTATTTTGAGACGTTGCTGGTCGAAGCGCGCTAGTATGACGTTCGATAAAAATTTTGCAAAATTTGTGTGGGATATTTCAGTCCGGTTGGGCTGTTTAAATGACACCATTTCGCTTGAAAGCTTGGAGGCTTGGAGGCTTTCCGGCTTTCTAGCCTGTTAGCTTATCTGCCTTTTTTTGATACAGGGGCGAAATATCGCGCAGGGTCCCGACCACATTTTTTAGCGCCTTTAAGAACGTGATGACATCTTCTTCCGTATTATCGATGCCGAAGGATATGACCAGAGTGCCCTGAGCATCGGCATGACTGAGTCCCAGGGACAGCAGGACATGAGAAGCGCGCAAGGAACCTGTCGCACAGGCCGAGCGTGTCGATACCGCAATGTTTTGGTCATCGAGCATCAGCATGACACTTTCGCCTTCAATATATTTGATTGAAATCGACAGCAGGTTGGGCAAACTGTGATCCGGATGGGTATTGACAATGTATTCGTCGATGAAATTCGGCAATTCATTTAACAGTTTGTTTTTTACTGTCTGGAGGTGAGTGAGCCGCTTGTCCATGTCCCGTGATGCGAGTTCCGCTGCTTTGCCGGTTCCGATAATACCGATAAGATTTTCTGCACCGCCGCGCTTGTTATTTTCCTGAACGCCCCCATCCAGAAGTGGGAAAATCCGGGTCCCACGGCGGACAAACAACCCCCCGACACCGGCAGGACCGTAAAAGGTGTTGGAAGCAAAACTGAGCAGATCCACACCCAGTTTGCCAACATCCAATGGAACCACCCCGGCCGAATCGACGGCATCCGAATGGAAGATCACCTTCTTTTCGCGGGTAATTTTCCCGATTTCTTCAATGGGCTGAATGGTGCCGGTTTCGTTATTACTGTGCATAATGGACACCAGAATGGTATCTTTGGTAATGGCCTCGGCAACATCGTTCGGGTTTACGCGACCGCCTGAATCTACCGGCAGTGATGTTACCACAAATCCGGAGGCCTTGAGTCGACGCAAGCTACGAATAACGGCATTATGTTCGATATTGGATGTAATGATATGCTTGCCCTTGTCTTCGTTAGCCATGGCCACGCCTTTGATGGCATGATTGACCGATTCCGTCCCACCGGAGGTAAAGACGATTTCTTTGGGATTGCTGCAGTTCAATAGACCCGCCACCGCCTCACGCGCCCCTTGTAACATTGCAGCAGCTTCTTCACCGGATTTATGCTGACTGGAAGGGTTGTGATAATCCTTTTGAATGGCTTCAATCATCACCTCTTTGACTTCCGGCAATAGCGGTTTTGCCGAAATATGGTCCAAATTGATAATCTTCATAATGACCTTCCTCAACTTTTAGCGCTGTGGTTTTAATGCTCGTCTTTGAGACTCGACTGACAGGCATCACAAAATGTCACGTCCTCCTGGATTTCGATGTCACAGTAAGGGCAATAACATTTTTCACCGTGAGAATGCTCATGCTTTTCTTTGCGGATGGGTTCAGGGCGCACTACCCCGGCCAATTTATCCTCATAATTCTGGATGGCCAGGTGTAGTGCATCCGCCCCTAGATTAGAGCAGTGCAGTTTGTTTTTGGGTAAGCCCTCCAGAGCCTTGGCCACATCTTTATTGGTGAGTTGCTTGGCTTCCGCCAGGCTTTTACCCTTGGCGATTTCGGAGATCATGCTGGATACGGCAATCGCAGAGCCGCATCCGAAAGTCTGAAATTTTATATCTTCAATATGATCATTTTTTATTTTGAGATAAATGGTCATCATATCACCACAAAGTGGATTTCCAACTTCACCGACCCCGTCGGCATCTTCGATCACCCCGACGTTGCGCGGATTGCGAAAGTGGTCCATAACCGTTTTGCTATACATGCCTAGTTCCTCCTTTATCTCTACTAATCCTTGACGCGGACCCGCAGGTCATATTTATAATTTTCATTCTTGCCACAGATAGACGATCAAACAAAAACCCATATCGAATCGCTTTTTGACATAAATTACCAGAAATACGCGTTGATTACGAATAAGATATACACAAGATTGGATTTAGCAAATTTTCAGTACCTTTGCACCCCGAATTTTTCTCTCTTTAAGTTCAACCAGGGCCTGATTCGCATCTTCGAGCGCAAATTCCTGCAAATGCGGCTTTATTTGAATTTCAGCGGCCAGTTCCAGGAATTCGCTGACATCAGCACGGGTTACGTTGGCAACACTTTTAATTTCCTTTTCCTGCCAGAGATGGTGCGGATAATCCAGACTTAACAAGGTCTTCTTATCGCTATCCTCTTTGCGAATCGCATTAATAACCAGTCTG
>JASFPY010000425.1:0-3435 GCA_050115755.1 Desulfobacteraceae bacterium
GGAAACGATGGGATACTGATCGATTAGTTTTTCAAAGTAGTCAACCATCTGGCGGGCATTCAGTTTTTTATTCTCGGAGCTCAATATGTATTTACCGCCTTTAAATATTTCACTGGCGGCCACATCTAGGGCGAGCCCCATATCTTTACCGGGTTTATAACCGGCGGCTTCAATAGCCTGCAGGATGTTTTTAATTGCCGCCTCGTTGGACTCCAGGTCGGGTGCGAAACCGCCTTCGTCACCTACCGCTGTGTTAAGACCCTGGTCTTTGAGGATCTTTTTTAATTGCTGGAAGGTCTCGGCACCCATCTGAACCGCCTGTGCTATGGAGTCTGCACCCAACGGCATAATCATAAACTCCTGGATATCCAGATTGTTGGCTGCATGCGCCCCGCCATTGATGATATTCATCATCGGTACGGGCAGGTACCGGGCATTGATGCCGCCAAGATATCGGTAAAGTGGCAGACCATGCGCTGCTGCAGCGGCACGCGCAGCAGCCATCGATACACCGAGTATGGCATTGGCACCAAGCTTTGATTTGTTGGCAGTCCCATCAAGCTCAATCATGTGTTGATCCAGAGCGACCTGATCGGCGGCATCCATCCCCTCGATGGACGGCGCAATCTTGGTCATTACATTTTTCACAGCCGCTTTTACACCTTTGCCGCCATAACGCTTCAAACGCCTGTCCCGTAATTCCAGCGCTTCACGTTTACCGGTGGACGCCCCGGACGGAACCGCAGCCCTGCCGACAGCACCGCAGGCCACAATAATATCGACTTCAACAGTAGGGTTTCCTCTCGAATCCAAGATCTCCCTTGCCTTTACATCTACAATTTCAGTCATGGTTGCTCCCCCTTGTTATCGGAAACGGTCTTAAAAAAGTCCGGCAACTTGAACAAATATTAAAGAAATGTTACTCTGCTATAGCGTTGATGTCAAGTATGGCCGGCGGCGGTGAAGCATTCTTTTCGAAGCAAAAACCGGTAAAGGCGCAAGGGGAAATCGGACAAAGATGAAAGATAGAAGCAAAAATTTATACACAACTGCACACCTGTTCGTATCGGCCATCCGGATCTGCGAATATCAAAACGATACCCCCCCCGCACTGGAACAAATAAGTGATATGCTGGCGATGTCAATCGAACGCACCAATTATATTTGCAGAAAATTGCAGGAAATGGGAATTGTTGACAGTGTCGTGGGGTCATTCGGAAATCGGCTGTTTATTCGCGACCATTTGAAAATTGAAGAGATCCCGCGCGAAGATGATGAAAGCAAACTCGAAGAGGAACTTAAGAAATTTCAGGAATCCCAGAAAGGGCTTTCGAAAAAAATTGAAACTATTCAGGCCAGGCAGGCACAGAAGAAAAAAGATCTGTTTGCTGAAATGGAAAAAAAACTAAAGCAGGAACTGGATAAAAAAGCATAATAGTGAATGGGGATTTAGATGGACATCGGTAGGCCCGGTCAACAGCAGACCTATTATCGCAAGGTGATTCGCAAGGATCATAACCAGATATCCCTCGATGCCGACATGATACGCCTGCTTATCGCCATTGATGAAAATAAGAGTCTGTATCAAATTGCCGATGAAGTCGACATGAGAGCCGATACCTTGAAAGCAAATTTAGAAAAGTTGCTGCAGCAGGGACTAATTGAGCCCGTAAAAAAGGATCTTCCTGTTCTGGATAGGATTTTTTTACAGGCGCTTAAAATTAATCTATCAAAGGTGATCGGTCCCATGTCCGAAATTTTAATCGAAGAGGTCGTGTCCGATATGCAATTAACAAGCCCCGGAATTCCGGTGGATCAGGCAGCGGAATTGATTACCACCCTGTCTCATGAAATACCGGATGAAGAAAAGCGCGTCGAATTTAAAAAATCCATGATGGATATCTTAAATAAAAAACGAACCTAAACGGAGGAACCCAAACCATGATGGATATTAGCTGTGATGCCTGTGGGAGAAAATATCGAGTTGATGAAACGAAGATGAAAGGCGAAAAAGCCAAGGTTAAATGCAAAGCCTGCGATAACATCATGGTTGTAACCAAGCCCGCGCTCGAACCCACTGATGAACCCTCAATTCCTCCCGAAATACCTGAACCTGAAATATCTCAGGCAGCACAAAAACCTGAGCGCACCATTGAACGGCCGGCAGCGCGACACCAGGAGCCTGAAGACATCCCCACGCCGATTTACGGTGGCCAGAAGGTCCGTTTCGGTCTATTTGGTAAAATCATCACCGTCATGCTCATTGTCAGTTTGTTGCCGTTTGCAATTTTCTGGGGAATTACGCTGCGCGAAACCAATGAACGCATTCGCACGGACACCGAGACATTGATGGCGCAAACAGCCCAAGGGCTGGGAAATCAGGTCAACGGCTGGATCAATAACAACGTGTCCATTTTGCGCACCGCAGCGAAGCTTTCAGAAATCACCTCCATGGATAGGGTACAACAAAAGCCGATTTTGGAGACGATTCAAAAACAATACCCATGGATGTATCTGGTGTTTACAGTTGGAACCGATGGGATGAATGTTGCCAGAAGCGACAATGTGCCGCTGAAGGACTACTCTGACCGACAATATTACAAAGATATTATTCGGGGCAAAAACCTCAGCTGGCAGACACTGATCGGAAAGACCTCTAAAAAACCGGCCCTTGTTCTATCAGTGCCTATCAAAGCAGGTGAACAAACCATTGGGGTCATGGCAGCGGCAATGACCGTTGACGACATATCCAAAAGCATTGCCACATGGAAAACCGGAAAAACGGGTTATGCCTTCCTGGTGGATGAAAAAGGCTATGTGATCTCTCATCCCAACCGGCAGTACGTGGCCAAACGCGAAAACCTCAACAACCATCCACTCATAGCCAATTATCGCAAAAAAGGCTGGACCACCATCACCACTCGATTTAACACCTCAAACGGCCAATCGGCCCTTGGTCATGTACGCAGCAATAATTATGGCTGGGCGCTGGCTTTGCAGCAGGAAGAAAGTGAGGTATACGCGGCGCTGAACCGGGTGCAAAAGTTTGCGCTGACCCTGCTGGGGTGCACCATTTTACTGGTATCCGTTATCGCCTGGTTTTCCGCCCGGGCAATCGTGACGCCGGTAATGAAATTAACCGATGCCGCAGAACGCATGAGCTTGGGCGAACTGAATGTAAAAATTGATATTAAATCCAGAGATGAAATCGGTTTACTCGCTCTGGCGATTGGACGCATGCAGACCAGTTTGAGGCTGGCGATGAACCGCCTCCGCCGCAAGCGCTAAAAGCCGAGCACTCCGCGCACCTCCTGCGCTCCGTTCGAGGAGCGCTTCGCTTGATGAGCGCTCCGCTTGAGGTAAAAAGCAAGGCTGCTATAGAATGCCTCAAATATAAAGGTCCGAAGGAACGCTCCTCAAGGCTCGTAGAGCCGC
>JASFPY010000426.1:0-3433 GCA_050115755.1 Desulfobacteraceae bacterium
TAAGCAGCCAGACGCCATTTTCTGGCTTCCGATTTAGCTTCTTTTATCACCCTGCCGGCATATTCAGGCTCCAAAAGCACTTTATAGACCTGAACCGGCTCAGCGATATTTTTTACTGAGTGTTCCCCCCGGTCTTCATATCCGAGCTTCAGCTTGTTTTTGACCTGGACAAAGGCTATCCCGGATATGCAAATCCCACCCGGCTCTGCAAGTCTTTCGAGGCGAGCGGCTATGTTCACCCCGTCACCGTATATGCAATCTTCCGCTTCGACCACATCGCCCAGATTAACCCCGATACGAAAATCCATCCTGCGGTTTTGCGGCAGATTTTCATTTCTGGTTTTAAGCTCCTGCTGAATCTTTACCGCACATTCGGCGGCATCCACCACGCTGCCAAACTCTGCCAGCAAATTGTCGCCGGGGGCATCGACGACTCTGCCACGATAGCGTTGAATTAAGCCGGCCATCAGCTCTTTGCTGTCTGCCAGGGTACGGATCGTCGATTCCTCGTCTTTTTGCATCAGGCGGCTATAGCCCACGGCATCGGCACTCAATATTGCGCTGAGTTTGCGCCGGGCTCGCTCTTGGCTCATGATTGCACCCCATTTTTAGGCGGTTAATACAAAGACTGGATCGGGAAAAATAATAGTTTAAGAAATGCGCTGTCGGACGTGAATCGGTTCCAATTGGAAAAGTACAGTCGATCCGCTTGAGGTGGCGCTTCAGATTGACTATCGCAATTTATATCATTTAATTACATAGGGTCAAACATTTTTTGGTAGAGAGATTCAAGGCGGGTATTCCAATTTCGCTGGTGGTTTGGTGGAATTTTGCAAACCCTAATATATCTTTGTCTATGCAGAATTGACCTAACCTCAACACTTATGATATCAGATTACGATATTCAGAAATTCCTTCAAAATGATTCAAACAGCTAAAATTAAAAATGGAGGGCGCAATGATCACGTGCCCCAAATGCCAGTTTGAAAATCGTGAAGGGGCCAAGTTTTGTAAGGAGTGCGGCGCTAAATTAGAGCTTGCATGCCCAAAATGCGATGCGTTAATTACACCCGACAGCAAATTTTGTGATGAATGCGGATACGATTTAAGTAAACCTGCCATAGCCCCTCCAGCAAACTACTCAGAACCCCAGTCCTACACCCCAAGATTTTTAGCAGACAAAATCCTTACGACCCGCAGTTCCATTGAAGGTGAACGCAAGCTGGTCACCGTTCTTTTTGCGGATTTGGCCAATTATACCTCCATTGCAGAGAGAATCGACCCGGAAGAAATTCACCAGATGATGGATGGGTGTTTTAAAATCCTGATGGATGAAATTCACCGGTACGAAGGTACCGTCAACCAATTTACCGGAGATGGCGTCATGGCGCTTTTTGGTGCGCCGCTTGCCCATGAGGACCATGCGCAGCGAGCCTGCACTGCCGCATTATCCATACAAAAAGCCATAGGCGAGTATGGTGAAAAGATAAAACAGAAGACCGGAGTTGAGTTTCGTATGAGAATCGGTCTTAACTCAGGCTCGGTAATTGTGGGCTCTATCGGCGATGATCTTCGGATGGACTATACGGCTGTGGGAGATACAACCAATCTCGCTGCCCGTATTCAACAGAACACCAATCCCGGAGAAGTGTGGGTAAGCCAAGAAACACGAAATATTATACAAGATTATTTTGAAGACAAGCCTGTCGGGGAAATCCAGCTAAAAGGCAAATCCCGGCCGCAGCCAACCTACCGTGTGATCGCAAAGCGACCCGGCGTGCGTACCCGCTTCGAGGCTGTTTTAGTGCGCGGAATAACGGAATTTGTCGGGCGCGGTCCCGAAATGGAATTTTTGCAGGCTGCTTTTAAAAAAGCGAAAAGCGGTGACGCCCAAATCGTGGATGTGGTCGGTGAGGCCGGTGTCGGAAAAAGCCGCCTGGTATATGAATTTCGCGAAACGCTTGGTAATGAGGCCAAATTTCTTAGCGGAATCTGTATCCATTACGGCCGCAACATTAGCTTTCTGCCGGTGATCGACGTGGTCAAAGGGGCTTTTGGTATCGCAGAAGGAATGGCTGAAGAAGATGTTTCAAGGCATATCGAAGAAAAAGCCACAAAGAATCTTGCATCGATGATTCCGTTTTACCGGAATCTACTTTCGCTGCGGGTGGATGATCCGATATTGGATTTGCTTGATCCTGAAGGCCGTAAATTTGGCACTTTCGAAGCGGTTAAGGAGCTTCTCTTTGGGATTAGTGAAAAAAAACCGCTGGTTCTTTTTTTAGATGACGTCCACTGGATGGATAAAATTTCTGAGGAGTTGTTCACTTATTTTTCACGGTCTTTTGTTAAAAGCCCTATCCTCATGGTTGCTACCTATCGCCCTGAAGGCGCTCCGACATGGGCGCAAGGGGCCCATTATCAGAGGCTGGGACTCGAGACCCTCAGCTCTAATTCTTCCATCCGGCTCATGCGCAACATCCTCGGCGGGGTTGCTTTAAATCCGGACCTCGAAAAAAAACTGATCGAACGGGCAAGCGGGAACCCTTTCTTCGTCGAGGAGACAGTCAGAGAGCTTCTTGACCGCGGGGAACTGGTAAAGAAAGGTGATACGTATGTATCCGTACAGCCCATCGATAAATTAGAAGTTCCCCGTACCATTCAGGGCGTTTTGGCAGCCCGAATGGACCGGTTAAGCGAAGATCTCAAAAAAACGATTCAGGTTGCAAGTGTCATCGGTAGGGATTTCGCCTTTCGTCTGCTCAAAAATACGATGGAGCTGGGAGATGAGCTAAGAGCTCATCTGACCAACCTGGTTGGGCTGGAAATTCTTTATGAAAAGGTACTCTATCCCGAGCTGGAATACATTTTCAAACACGCACTTACCCAGGAAGTCGCCTATGAGAGTTTACTGAAGCAGCGGCGCAAAGAGCTTCACGGCCGCATCGCCCGGGCGATCGAAGAAATTTATGCCCATCAGCTTGAGGTACACTATGAATTGCTTGCCTATCATTATGAGCGCAGCGGCAATCAAAAAAAGGCGATCGATTATTTGATACTGGCCGGAGAAAAATCAAACCAGCATAGTGCCGCTCAGACTGCCAGTGATTTCTTTGAAAAGGCTCTGAAGGTGGCCGAAACGAGTCATATTGCGCTGGATGCTGAAGAACAGATTCGCATCCATACAGGGCTCAGTAGAGCGTATATTGACATCGGTGCCATCGGAAACAGTGTGAAAGCATGCGGAAAGGCCATTAATCTCAGCAGACAGCATGGCTTTACTGACTTCGAAAAGAAAAATTTATTTGCATATTGCTTCATGATGCATTCGTGGCCGGTAAAAGCTGAGGCTGAACGTATTTTAAAAGAAGGCATTGCTCGGGCCCGGGAAATGGGGGATAAGGCCGTTGAGAGCTCCATTCTATCGTCAATG
>JASFPY010000427.1:0-3432 GCA_050115755.1 Desulfobacteraceae bacterium
CCCGAATGCGGAGATCGTGACAATATTTGGATTACCGCCTTTTTCGGCAATATGGGTTTTGGCCGCCGCCGCCATGGTCTCGTTGATCAGATCGTGAATACCGAAGGCGGCTTCGGTTACCCGGGTTTCCAGGGGTTTGGCAACTTTTTCTTCAATGGCTTTTTCCGCGGCCGATTTGTCCAGCGGCATGGTTCCGCCCAGAAAATAATTCGGATCCAGATATCCCAGCACCAGATCGGCATCCGTCACGGTTGGATTGCTGCCGCCGCGATTGTAGCAGGCCGGTCCGGGATCGGCACCAGCACTTTCAGGGCCAACCTGTAAAAGCCCCATTTTGCTCATGCGGGCGATGCTGCCACCACCGGCACCGATTTCCATCAAATCCACCACCGGGACCTGGATGGGAAGGCCACTGCCCTTTTTGAAACGTTGAACGCGACCGACTTCAAAGGTAGATACCAGCCCCGCATGGCCTTTTTGGATCAGGCAGGATTTGGCGGTTGTGCCACCCATATCAAAGCAAAACATATCTTTGATCTGAAACATTTTACCGTAATGCTGGGATGCGATCACGGCTGCTGTCGGCCCGGATTCAATGATTCGAACCGGATATTCACGGGCGGTTTCAACGGACGTGATCCCCCCGCTGGAAAGCATGATGAAAAGCTTCCCCCTAAAGCCGAGGGATTCTAGTCTGGCTGAAAGTTTGGCCAGATATTTTGCCGTAATCGGTTTAACATAGGCATTGGTGACGGTGGTGCAGGTTCTCTCGTATTCGCGTATCTGGGGTAATACCTCGCAGGATGTCGACAGATATAGATCGGGTGCATTTTGGGTTATAATCTCTTTGATCTGAATTTCGTGAATCGGATTCTCATATGAATTAATCAGGCATACAGCCAGAGATTCGATTCCCGAATCACAAAGACCGGCAAGCACCTGCTCGACCTCTTCGCGATTTAACTTCACAATGACACGGCCGTCGGCGGCAATCCGCTCGGTTACTTCTTTGCGCAGCGACCGCGGTACGAGCGGTTCCGGATATTCGGCAAATATGTCATAGGCGTCATAGCGCATCTCGCGGCCAAGCTCCAGAACATCCCGAAACCCCCGGGTGGTAATCAGTGCGGTTTTAGCGCCCTTTCTTTCGATAATGGCGTTTATGACCAGGGTCGTGCCGTGGATGAATTCATTAATTTTAAGCATAAACCCCGGAACGCGTTCCAGCAGGCCGCGGATACCCTCTTCTACCGCATCGGAAGGGTCTGCCGGTGTCGTCAAACATTTGTTAATCTGAAAATCGCCGGTCTCATCATCGACCAGCACAAAATCCGTAAAGGTGCCGCCGATGTCGCAACCCAACCTGTATGAAGCATCTCCCAATTGGTTTCTCCTATCAAAACTAAGATTCTAATCAACTCTGAGGGTTTATTTGCCAGGTTGTAATATCGAAATTCGAAACAAATCCAAATATCAAATGACGTAAATTCAAAATTATTCAATGGTTGATCTGCTGAGCTTTTGATTTAGAAGATACTGGGCTCTTGCCATTCACCGAATACATCTCGAAATACGCCGGCCATCTCCCCCACAGTCGCATAGGCCCGGCAACAGTCGACCAGAATCGGCATCACATTTGTTCCGTCCCGGGCACTCTTTTCCAATTCTTTGAGCAGGCGTGCAACCTCCCGGTTATCGCGGATCCTGCGGAGTTCCTTGAGGTTGGCAATCTGACTTTCGGCCCATTGTTCATTGTATTCGTGAAGTTCCACATCGGTTTGCGCCTGACTGCCTTCTGTGTATTTGTTGACGCCGACTTTAATATATTCGCCTTTTTGAATACCTTTTTCATATTCATAGGCCTGCTGAGCAACTTTTCGCTGAATAAAGCCGGTGGCAACAGCGTGAACCATTCCGCCAACGTCCTGAATCTGTTTCATTTCATCCAGGATCTTTTCCTCCATCTGTTTGGTCAGGGTTTCAATGAAATAGGAACCTGCCAGCGGATCAACCGTGTCGCGCAGGCCGACCTCGTCCATAATGATTTCGAGGGTCCGCAAAGATAACAGCGCTGCTCGCGGTGTTGGAATCGTATAGGCTTCGTCAAAGGAACACAGGGCGGTGGTCTGGGCGCCGCTAAGCGCAGCCCCCAGGGCATAAAAAGCCCCGCGCATGATATTGTTTTCGGGCTGTTCCTTTGTCAGGCCGCTTCCGCCGCCGCCAAAAATCCCTCTTAAAAACAGCTTTTTCTTTTCTTTAACGCCGTACTCTTCCCTCAGCATCGTTGCCCAGAGCTTGCGGGCTGCCCGGAATTTGGCAACCTGTTCCCACAGGTTACCGAAGACATTGAGGTTAAACGAAAACCGACCCACGAAATCCTCGACCGCCAGTCCTCTGGACTTTACATTTTCAATATAAGCCCTGGCGATTTCAAAAGCACAGGCGATTTCCTGCGCCGGGTTGGCCCCGGATTCGCGGATATGATACCCACAAACACTGACCGGATTGCAGCGCGGCAGCTCCCTGACCGAATATTCAATACTGTCTCCCACCAGGCGCACGGCGTGTTCAACCGGAAATATCCAAGCGCCGCGGCCGACCATTTCTTTAAGGATATCGTTTTGCGGTGTCGCGCTGATTTTTTCTTTGGGATAGCCGAATTTTTCCGCTGTGGCCTGATACATGGCCAGCATAATCGAAGCAACTGCATTGATCGTTAACCCAGATCCGATGCGGTCCAGCGGTATGCCGTCAAAAGCAGTTTCAAAATCTCGCAGCGAATCGATAGCCATCCCTACCCGACCGACCTCACCCAGGGCCATGGGATCATCCGAGTCGTATCCCATCTGTGTCGGCAAATCAAAGGCAACATTCAAACCGGTTTGTCCGTGTGCAAACATGAGCTTAAAGCGCTCATTGGTCTCCTGCGGCGTACCAAAACCGGTGTACTGCCGGGTGGTCCAGGCCCGCGAACGGTATCCCTGGGGGTGCAGGCTGCGGGTGAACGGATATTCCCCGGGATCTCCCAGATCATTTTCATAATCAAAACCGGCTTTTACAGGATCCTGGGGGGTGTAAACCGGTTTGACCTTGATGCCCGATTGGTAAATAACCTCTTTGATCGCATCTTTTTCATCTTTAATGTATTTGGCGACTCCCATATCTTCTCCTAATTAAGGGACTAGAGTGAACTAAAGTTGGAAGTGGCTAAAGTTAAGGTTTTGCTGTGCGCCATCTTTAATCGTATAAATGACAGAATTTTTTAACTTTAGATCACTTATAACTTTAGCGTACGGGCTAAAAAGCATTTTGCAATTATTTGATGACGTTATTAACTCCAGCCACAATTTCATCAAAGGGCGTTCCTCCGGGAAAAACACCGGCAATGCCCTGTTCGCGCAATCTGGAAATATCCTGTTTGGGGATAACACC
>JASFPY010000428.1:0-3417 GCA_050115755.1 Desulfobacteraceae bacterium
TTTATTAAGTTTAAAGAAAAGCAGCGTGAAAAATCATTGTAGTGGCCACTGATGGCGTCTGGGAAGCCCGCAATAAAAGTGGTCAGATGTTTGGTCGAATGGCTGTTTACGATATCATACGCAAAAATTCAGCAGCCAGCGCCGATGAAATCATGGAGGCCATTTTCAGCCAGATTAAGAAATTCATTGAGACATCGAAACCCGAGGACGATCTGACACTTGTCATCGTAAAGGTTCTCTAAACGGAGATTTTTCGGCTGCGGCCTTTAGTTCTTATTTCGCTGAGCGCACATCTGATCGTCCGAGCGGGCCAAAATATTCGGTTTTGCCTTACTGGTTTATCTTCTGATGGAAATGGAAAAGGCGCTTCGACGACGCAGGGGCAAAAAAAATTATTCAATCAAAGGACTCTCCAATGAAACCACTCTTGAGTTTGATAATTATCTTATTTTCTATCGTGATTTGTTCCCATCCTCTCTTGGCGCAACCCTACATTACCGAAAGTGATGTCCCAGCCGAGCGGGGCTTTCGTACCGTAACGCTTCTAGGGGGACTGGCGCACCCTTGGGGCATGGTCTGGCTGCCCAACGGTGATATTCTTGTAACCGAGCGACCGGGACGGCTGCGACGGGTGCGGGACGGACGGCTTGCCTCTGCTGCGATTGACGGTGTCCCGGAGGTTTTCGATTCCGGTCAGGGCGGACTGCTCGATGTCAGCCTGCACCCCGGATTTGAAAAAAACCGCCAGGTTTATTTCACTTACGCGCACGGCAATACCATCGCCAACCGCACCCGGGTGGCGACTGCTGTTTTAAACGGCAACAGACTCGATAAATGGCAGGTGATTTTCGAGGTGGCGGCCAACAAAGTCGGCAGCCAGCATTTCGGCTCACGCCTACTGTGGCTGCCGGATGAAACTCTCTTAGTCTCCATCGGCGACGGGGGCAATCCGCCGGTCAGACTGGAGGGCGATTGGATCCGCAAACAGGCGCAAAACCGTCAGAGCCACCTGGGGAAAATCCTGCGCTTCAAAGATAACGGCTCTGTTCCGCCGGACAATCCCTTTGCCGAATCTGCCGATGCGCAAGCAGCGATCTGGAGCTATGGCCACCGGAATATTCAGGGGCTGGCATTTGACCCCCTGCGTTCGGTGGTCTGGGCCTCGGAGCACGGCGCTCTGGGCGGCGATGAACTCAATCTTATCCAGGCGGGCAAAAATTACGGTTGGCCGACGGTCACATTCAGCCGCGAATACTTTGATGGATCCAAAATATCACCTCACACATCGAAGCCCGGCATGGTCGATCCTGTGGCAGTATGGATGACGGCCATTGCACCTTCCGGGATGGTGGTTTACACCGGCACGCAGTTTGAGCAGTGGCGGGGAGATCTATTTGTCGGCGGTCTAAAATCCCAGGACATTCGCCGCGTCGATCTGAATAAAGCCGGCCAGGTTGTCGGTCAGTCTGCCCTGCGAATCGGCCAGCGGGTAAGAGACGTCCGCCAAGGGCCCGACGGGCTGCTGTATGTCCTAACTGATGAATCCAATGGCAGTCTCATACGCCTCGAACCGGTGAGCGATAAAGAATCGCCCAGCTCCCCTTGAATTTTATGATGCGTCTGAAATTTCGGTACAAACGCATTGGATGCACCGTCGTATTTGCACCCTGTTTTTCAGAGGCACAAGCCAGACGCTATGAGATGTCCATAATTTTGACTTCCACCGTACGGATCTGGTCGCCCCGCCGAACATCCAGTACAATCGATTGTCCGATTGCATAATTGTCCAGGACGCGAATAAACGCATCTATATTTTTGACTTCCTGGTTGCCGGCCGCCACGATGACATCCCCCAAAATGCGATTGCGGTAATCGATACCCTGCAGCCCGACACGGTCGGCTTCGGATCCCGGCACGACGCGAGAGGGCGCCGGCAGCCAGAGAATGCCGATTGGAATGTACTGGGCTATGGAAATAACGGCATCCGGGAGCCTGCCATCCGTGTTAAAATTGTCTAAATAAAGATAACGTCAGCCCTCTCATTGATCATCCGCTGGAATTTTCACGGTTTGCAAATTTGCTGTAATACGATAACACAATATCGACCGACAATGCGCGGTCTTTTATGAATTGGGCCATAGCTCAAAAAAAGTTTGCAAGATGGCGACAGTGCATTACAATTTAAGTTGTTCTACGGTCAAAAAAGTTTCAGGTATCGGATGGCCGAACGAAAATTATTAGACTGTATGGTATGTTTATGGGAAACCGAAAATTAAAACTGCTTGTTACCGGCGCCAGCGGTTTTATCGGCCAGGAGGTCGCCCGTCAGCTGGCATTTGGCGGATACCGCCCTCGGCTGATGATTCGCCAGGCCGGTGATGACTGCGAAATCTGCCATCTGCCTGCCGATTTTGTTATAGCCGACCTGAGGAACCATGACAGCCTCAAGCAGGCGGTCAAGGGAGTTGAAGGAATCATTCATCTTGCAGCACGGGCAACATTTGAATCCTATGAGAAACTAAAGCCCTCTATCCTGGACGGTTCGCTGGCCCTGATGAAGGCTGGAATTGCTGCCGGCGTGCGCCGCTTTGTCTACAGTTCAAGCCTGCTGGTCTACAATGGAAGTACGCCCCAGGTGAACGCCGATACCCCGGCCAAACCGATTCTCGATTACGGCCGCATTAAAGTGGATACCGAAAAGAAATTATCAAACATGGCTGCATCCGCCGGCATCTCTTTTGCGGCGTTGCGTTTGCCGCATGTATACGGGCCCAAGGATCTGTATTTCAGCCGGCTGCGAGCCGGCCGACTGTTCCTACCGGGCCTTGGCAAAAATATTTACACGCACTTGCACGTCGCCGATGCGGCTGCCGCCATTATCGCCTGCGCGGAACAGGCGTATTCGGGCATCCTGCCCTTCGGCGACCGCCTGCCGTCCACTTGGGCGACCTTTCTCAAAACCGTCCGGCCATACTTTCCCCACGCACGCGTCCACTTAATCCCCCAATGGTTGGCTCTGCTGGCCACGGCCCTGCTGACACCATTCCGGCACACGCGTCCGAACCCGGGTCTGGAGACTCCGGGTGCGGTGCGGACCTACAATTTTAATCTCGCCGTCGATCCGGATCTGTTGTGGAAAGACCTTGGTTTGGAACCGGCATATCCGACAATTCACGAAGGGATACCGGCTGCGGCCACGGAAAACGGTAGTTTGGGGATTCTGATAAATCAGTAAAAAGGACAGTAGATAGCGCATCAACTTTTGTCAAACTACTCCCGCATGGGAACGTGATTGTTTGGCATATTTTTAAGCCTGCGGTCGGCTGGGGGGAGGGAGACATCCTCAACATACAAAAATTTGCTTTTCGAAAGCAGATCAAAATGAGAAGGGGGATTTGACAGAAGGGATGATTTAAA
>JASFPY010000429.1:0-3417 GCA_050115755.1 Desulfobacteraceae bacterium
GTTTTGCGTCCATCCGTCAATCGCTACTTTTCCATTGCGCGCATCGATGCCCACCACGATCTGTTGTGGATGGGTCTTGCAGACCTTTTTGACAAAGGCCGGTTTTTTTATGGCTTCAGTGCCGATTATAACCCGTTTCACGCCCATATCCAGATACTGGTGCACGGTTTTTTCGTTGCGAATCCCACCTCCAAGTTGAATCGGCACATTGACTGCCTGCAATATTTTTCGGATGGAGGCCATGTTTTGCGGACTTTTGGCAAATGCGCCATCCAGATCGATAACATGAATCATCCGGGCACCGAGCCGCGCCCATTTTGCGGCCATGGCTGCCGGATCATCCGAATAGACAGTTTCGTCGTCCATCCGGCCCTGAAGCAGCCGGACACATTTTCCATTTTTAATGTCAACAGCCGGAATAATAAGCATAGTCTGGCGTTTCGTGTTTTGTGTTTGGAATTTTGTTCAACGGGAATAGCTTAAATTTCGGTATACGAAACACCAAACACTAAATACTGAACACTATAAGCTGCCTTTTGAGGATCGAACGCCTTTGATGCGCTCATCCCTGGCAACGGCCTGATCCAAAGCTCTGCCGAGCGCCTTGAAAATGGACTCGATAATATGATGCTCATTTTCGCCGTAGGAAACATTAACGTGCAGGTTTAAACCACCGCGATTTACAAAAGCCCTCATAAACTCCTTCACCAGAACAAGGTTAAACCCCGTGGCTGAAGTTGTTTGGACAGGGACGTGGTAAGCTAAAAAAGGCCGTTTCGACAAATCGACGGTAACGGCAGCCAAAGCGTCATCCATTGGTGTTACCGCATGGCCGAATCGTTTAATGCCTTTGCGGTTTCCAAGAGCCTGGTCCAGGGCATTTCCCAGCACAAGACCCACATCTTCAACCGTATGGTGAAAATCCACCTCCAGGTCGCCTTTGGCCTTTACCTCCAGATCAAAAAAGCCATGGACGGCAAGCAGCGTAAGCATATGATCAAAAAAGGGGATACCGGTCGAAATTTCAGACTGGCCACTTCCGTTTAACTTCAAGCTAACCCGAATTGCAGTTTCATTGGTCTTGCGCTCGACTTCGGCTGTTGATCCCATGATGCATAACTCCTCGTATCTATCTGAATTGAGCGTTTCACATTAAAAAAAGGATCCGAACTTCTTTATTCGGTGAAGCCTCCCCGCGGCAAGCCGTGGGGCATTCTGGCGAAGGAGCGTAAATCCAGGCCATGAGCACTTGCCCCCGGGGCAAAACTCAATGGCATCATAATCAAATTCTTTAAGAAATGCAATCGTTTATATCACCTCTCGTGAATTGTCGCACAGAGATCCACGAGCTTATTTTTGCGGATGAAAGACTTTAGGGCGATGCAGTTAAAAAAAGGGTGGTCCATCGAAATGAACCACCCGTGAAAGGAGGTCAGAATGAAGCACTATGACGCACTTACTCTGAGGTCGTCAGAACAAATCCTGACCACCATGATATAGACCCCATAATTTGATAAAGGTTACAAATGAAAAGAAAAATTTCACAAACCAAAAGGGTAGCTCCGCTGTATTTCTGAGCTACCCTTAACGAGAGGATGCCCGATGCGTAAATGTAGCCCCCCCTCTCGATTTGCATTGATTCGGTTAAACAATACAATAAGCATTATCTGCGAGATACTCAAGAGGCTTTGCCAACTTTTTTTAAAAAATGCAGATTTTTAAACCGGTGCGGTCTTCGGTTGACATTAAAAATATTTTTAGCTAATAGCACTCGACTGTGTTTGTAACATTGCAGCAGGGTGACCACAAGCCCGGAAAGGGCCAAACCGTTTGTGTTCAGGCAATGGGAAGGTGGTGGAGATGAGGGGGATCGAACCCCTGACCTCGGCATTGCGAACGCCGCGCTCTCCCATCTGAGCTACATCCCCACAGGAGACTGTTTTCATATCAAACTGGCAAAAAGCGGTCAATCTAAAATTTATTTGGATAACGCTCAACGAACCTAAAACGATAGCTGACATTCGATTTTCAGGAGAAAATTTATGAAATTTCGGGTTGAGCTAGGTGATGCTCATAAAACTTATACCTTTGATCAGGATAAAATTTTGTCACCGGAAGATACAGTCAGTCGCTTTAAGGAAAAATTAAAAAAAGTGAATCTGGATATACTGAAGCGGACTGTGCGTATCGACAACGGCCGCCTGGATATCCCGATTTATTTCAGCATATGCGGCCAGGACGCTTATGGCATTATCGGAACAAAGAAACAAATGGGTAAAGGCGGCACTCCGAAACAATCAGAAGCCAGCGCGGTAATGGAGCTGGCCGAACGGTTCAGTTTCTTCAGTTTTGTAAAAAATCCGGGTAATTTTTTTATTGAAAAATTTCATAATATTAAAAATAAAGAAACGGTCATTCCATTTGAAATGATTGCGAAGTCGGTCCACGACGAATCGGATGATCTGCCGGCTGCCCGTAAAATCTTTGAAAATCTGCCACTGAAGTGGACCTGGGCGTTTAACCTGACCCGCAAAAAAGAAATTCTGGTGCCTTTTGACTGGTTTTTCTCCATCAATGAATTCAATGGCCCTTCTGCGGGCAACTGCGCGGAAGAAGCGATCAGCCAGGGAATTTGTGAAATCATCGAAAGGCACACCTCCTCTGTCATCAGCCACAACCGTTTGAAGGTCCCGGCCATTCGGGCCGAATCCGCCACCGACCCGCTGGTAATTGAAATGCTTGACAAATATCGCCGTGCAGGAGTTGAACTTTTTGTCTCGGACTTCACTCTTGATACCGGTATTCCCACTGTCGGCGTCCTGGCATACGATCCGGCCACATTCCCGGAACTCAGCGAAATTGTCTGGACCGCCGGGACGACACCGCACCCCCAGAAGGCTTTCAACCGTGCGCTTACCGAAGTTGCTCAGCTGGCAGGCGATTTTGATACAGCTGCCAATTACGTGGCCAGCGGATTGCCTAAATTTAACGATCTGGTGGATGCCGATTATGTTATGAACCCTGGAAAAATGATCGATATTCATGCGCTGCCGGATTTATCGAATGATAATATAAAAATCGAGATTGAAAACTGCCTCGCGGCTCTGGCCCGTATCGGAATGGACGTATTACTCATCAACACGATGCATCCGAAACTGGAAATTCCCGCATTTTACACCATTATACCGGGAGCGCACTTCAGGGAACGGGCGTTGGGCACCAGTGTGGGTATGTTTGCGACCAAACACATCGCCGAAAACCGCAACCCACAGGCGGCCATTGCCGAGCTGAAAAAAATCGATAAAGAATTTCCCGCAAAATATTATGTTAAGTTTTATCTGGGGTCCTGTCATATCGCGCTGGGTGACCCCGAGACGGCACTTTCCTATTTGGACAAAGCTTTGAATCTGGAACCGA
>JASFPY010000430.1:0-3387 GCA_050115755.1 Desulfobacteraceae bacterium
AATGCGGACGGCCGTCTCCACCGACAGCCCCGCATTTTTTATGGGTTCAATATGTTCTTCAAGCGATTTTTCAGCTTCTGCACCTCGCTTTATCATCGGCTCGATGGCGCCAGAAGCTGCTGGGTTAACTTCAAATGGCAAAATTACCAGCAACGTCAGAGTTGAATTCATGCGTTTGGCAAGCTCGATTGAATATCGAATGGATTCTGGACGTATAAATGCCGAGTCAAATAATACCATGATTTGAGGTCTCATCATGTTTATCCCTAAAGGCCATTTCATCCGCTATTAGAGCAAATTAGATGCCATTGCCGGAAATTTTGTTTATGTTGTTGTAATAAAGGGAAATAATGCTTTTGAGAGGGGGATTTTTAAAGCGGAAAGGCCGTTGTAAATTGCAACGCTTTAGACGGGTAAAATGATAAGTTGTTAAATTTAATATAAATATGAATTTGATGGAAATTACACCACAATTGATGTATTTTGCAACGATCAGTCTTCCATTTCGGAATTTTTCAAACGCCGCCACAGCGAAGACCGGTCGATACCCAGCAGCTTGGCTGCCTGGGTTTTGTTACGACCGACCCGGCTTAACACCCATTCGATATATTTTCGCTCCATTTCCCGAAGCGGCATCACCTGTGAATCCGGCTGTTCAAATGAAAAAACGCCGATTTCTGAAAAATCCGAGGGAAGATCCTTTGCGCTGATGATATCCTCCTGGGCCATGGCAACCGCGTGCTCAATGATGTTTTCCAGTTCACGTACATTACCCGGGAAATAATAGTTTTCGAGCACCGCCAGGGTTTCTTCCGAGAAACCTTTGATTTCCCGATGAAATTGTCTGGCAAACCGGCGCAGAAAAAAATGCGCAAGCAGCGCGATGTCTGTCCGGCGATCTCTGAGCGGCGGAATATCAATCGTAACCACATTAAGGCGGTAATAGAGATCCTGGCGAAATAAGCCGGCGCTGACCGCTTTTTTTAAATCCTGATTGGTCGCAGAGATAACCCTGACGTCGATGGGAATCGGACGATTCCCCCCGACTCTAATCAGCTCTTGTTCCTGAATCGCCCGCAGCAGCTTGACCTGCATGCTTGGCGGCATATCACCGATCTCATCCAAAAGAAGCGTACCGCCGCTGGCGGTTTCCAGCAGCCCGGCCCGGGCTGATGAAGCACCTGTAAATGCATCCTTTTCATGACCGAACAGCTCATTGGCGAGCAGTTCCTCGGCGAAGCCGCCGCAATTAATCGCCAAAAAACGCCTGTTGCGACGCGGACTGTGATAATGGATCATTGTTGCAGCCAATTCTTTGCCCGTGCCGGATTCGCCCGTAATGAGCACATTGCAGTCCACCTTGGCAATCTGCTTTATCAACTTAATAACTTCAACGATTTTTTGGCTCTGA
This sequence comes from Desulfobacteraceae bacterium, assembly GCA_050115755.1. GTDB lineage: Bacteria > Desulfobacterota > Desulfobacteria > Desulfobacterales > JAHEIW01 > JAHEIW01. The sequence goes on from JASFPY010000430.1 coordinate 1,412, forward strand.
CCGATCAATATCGGCTCTTCCAGATCACCTTTTATACGAGCCTCCAGTTTTGCAACCTGCTCTCGAAGTCGCTTTTTCTCAATTGCCTGCCGCGCCAGATGCACCATTTCATCAGGTCTGACGGGTTTTTCGAGATAATGATAGGCACCTTTTTTTATGGCCTCTATTGCTGTCGGAATGGAGGCATAACCCGTTATCAAGATTACTTCTACATCTGAAAATTGATTCTTTATGCGGCTGAGGAGCTCCAAACCATTTAAGTCTTCCATGACAAGATCCGTCATTACCAGGTCATATGAGCCCTCGGAAAGGCATTCGAGTCCCTCAGCGCCCGTTTTTGCAGTTGAGACAGGAATTCCCTGCTTTTGAAGAATCCGTGCAAAATTCTTGCGGGCTATATCGTCGTCGTCAACAATAAGTATTCGCGCTTTATCCATGTTTTCCGCTCTGATACGAATGTAGGCTGATTGTGATATCAATCGATTTCTTAAATCAAGGATTATCTTAGGTTTATAAAAAATTATTGGCCAATGCAACATTGAGTTACGATAATTATTTGATCCTGGCTTGTGACGAAATCGCTTTTACAAAAGTCACGATCATAGTGGATACGATGGCCGTTGAACGTAAGTATTGAGTACTTCGGTTGAAATATAATCAGTTTGCGATATTTCTTTGTTTTTATCCAGCATGCGTTCCATATATTTCAGGTATTAAAAGCACCTGTTTTTTGGATACCATAAAAATCCATACCCCGGAGACAGGTGCCTGTCAATGCCAGCTCAGAGTCAGGTCTGCAGATCAATGGATTTCCTAGCACCATATTGAAATTTTACGGCATTGCCATTTTCCAGCAGGCTTTCATCTAAAATACATTCAGGATTTAAATTTCGTAAATAAATTAAATTTTGCATAGCTGCATTTAGCTGGATTTAAGGCTTGACGGAATAAATAACCGACTATTATAAATAAAAAAATCAAATAAGAGGGTCCCGCAGTCACAACCGCTATAGCAGCCGAGACGGCTGTTCTTGTTTTTTAGCGCTGAGGTAGGGAGGAGATATGGGTATCACGCAAAAGCTTGCCGGTTTTTGCAGCCGCATCACCTTTAATGACCTTTCAGATGAGGTGATCGATTGTGCAAAATACAGGTTCCTGGATTTTATCAGTGTCGCATGCCGGGGATCAATAGAGGATCCTTCCCAAACGGTTTATCGGTTTGTCAGGGAGATGGAGAAGGGGGAGGGTGTGATCGTCGGCACCGCAGAGAAAGCGCCCTATCTCTACTCGGCACTTGCAAATGGGACGTCATCCCATTCAATCGAAATGGATGATGTCGATAATGAGGCATCACTTCATCCGGGAGTTGTCGTCTTCCCATCGGCTCTGGCTGCAGGTGAGATGGCCGGTGCGTCCGGGAAGCATTTTATTTTGGCTGTCGTCTTGGGCTACGAAGTGATGGTTCGCCTGGGAACAGCACTGGGACCGGAAAACAGCTACAAAAGAGGGTTCCATCCCACCGGGACTTGCGGGACCTTTGGCGCGAGTGTTGCCGCTTCAAAGATTCTGGGCCTTCAAGAAGAGGAGATTATAAATGCCATGGGCATTTCCGGAAGCCAGGCAGCGGGATCCATGGAGTATCTCGCCCAGGGGGCATGGACAAAGCCTTTTCACGCAGGATGGGCGGCCCACAGCGGCATGGTGGCAGCCATGTTGTCGGCAAAGGGATTTAAAGGTCCCGGTTCGATCATCGAGGGAAGGGATGGATTTCTCCATGCTTACTCCAACGGAGCCGATCCATCCAGGGTTCTCGAAGGGATCGGTTCCGGATTCGAGATTCTGCGGACATCGGTTAAACCGCATGCCTGTTGCCGTTACATGCAGCCGCCCATTGACGCGGTGCTAGAAATCGTAAATGAAAACAACCTTCGGCCAGAGCAGGTAAAGAAGATTAAGGTTGGGGTTTTAAGGGCAGG
>JASFPY010000431.1:0-3380 GCA_050115755.1 Desulfobacteraceae bacterium
GAGCTGTTTGCCGAGTTCAACGCCCCATTGGTCGAAACTGAAAATGTTCCAGATCACCCCCTGGACAAAGATTTTATGCTCGTACATTGCAATTAAGCTACCCAGGACCCTGGGGCTAAGTTTTTTAAATAGTATGGAGTTGGTTGGCCGGTTGCCCTCAAACAGTCTGTGGGGCAGCAGGTTTTGAATCTCCTTTTTGGTTTTGCCGTCCTTTTTTAAGTCTGCGATTACTTCTTTTTCGGTTTTTCCGTTCAATAGCGCTTCGGTTTGAGCGAAGAAGTTCGATAGCAAAATCTGATGATGTTCGCCAATCGGGTTATGGCTGATGGCGGGTGCTAAAAAATCGGCCGGAATTAATTTGGTGCCCTGGTGAATGAGCTGGTAAAAGGCATGCTGACCGTTGGTCCCCGGTTCGCCCCAGATGATCGGTCCTGTCTGGTAATCAATTTTAACACCATTGCGATCGATTGATTTGCCGTTGCTTTCCATGTTGCCTTGCTGGAAATAGGCCGGAAATCGATGCAGGTATTGATCATAGGGCAGAATGGCTTCCGTTTGAGCCCCGAAAAAATTATTATACCAGATGCCTATTAACGCCAGTATTACGGGGATGTTTTTATTAAATGGCGCTGTTTTAAAATGCTGATCCATTTCAAAGGCGCCCTGCAACAACCCAACGAAGTTCTCGTATCCGATATAGCAAACGATCGATAAGCCAATGGCCGACCACAGGGAATAACGGCCGCCCACCCAATCCCAGAAAACAAACATGTTGTCCTTATCGATGCCGAATTTTTCCACCGCCTCAGCGTTGGTTGAGATCGCCACAAAATGCCGGGCCACATGCAGCGGGTCTGTGGCTGTCTCTAAAAACCATTCTCTGGCTGAAAAGGCGTTGGTCATAGTCTCCTGGGTGGTAAACGTTTTGGAGGCAATCATAAACAGAGTGGTTGCCGGATTCAGCTGTTTTAAGGTTTCTATCAGGTGGGTTCCGTCTATGTTGGAAACATAGTGAACGCGTAAACCCGGTTTGGCATACGGCCTTAAGGCTTCGGTGACCATGACCGGGCCCAGGTCCGAGCCGCCGATGCCGATATTGACGATATCGCTGATTTTTTTGCCGGTATATCCCAGCCAGTCTCCCGAAATCAACCGGGTGGAAAAATCTTCCATCTGATCTAAAACCGCGTTGACTTCCGGCATGACATCGCTGCCGCCGACAATCACCGGGGTGTTATCCCTGTTTCGCAAGGCGGTATGCAGCACGGAGCGATCTTCGGTTTCATTAATCTTTTCTCCGCCAAACATATCGCTGATTGCATTTTTCAAGCCGGACGCTTCAGCTAATTCAATTAACCGTTCAATGGTTTCTTCTGTGGCTCTGTTTTTGGAGAAATCGACAATAATATCGTTAAAACGGATTGAAAATTTATCAAACCTCCGGGGATCTTCTGCAAATAAGGTTTTCATGTGGACATGTTTTGTTTTCTCATAGTGAAAGTGGAGATTTTGCCAGGTTTTTATTGTGGTCGGATTAACTTTCGCTAACATGTTAGAGTCTCCCGGTATACGTATGTGTTACATTATAAGTCCAATTTTTGCCTTAACAAGGCAATGCGGTATCTTTCAATTGCGAAGTGGCAATTCAATTCTTATGTTCTTAAGGAATCTTCATTGTAAATCCCATATAAGGGGTGACACCAAGTCGCCTAAATTCGTTGCATCATTATGTGTTCAAAAAATCTGAAAATTCAAATTTTGGATGACGTCGCTGCCATGAGCAAGGCGGCGGCGGAAAAAATTGTTGCGCACATATCTGAATCTTTGCAAACAGGTCACCGTTACTCGATTGCTTTGTCCGGCGGCTCTACCCCTGAGCGTCTGTATGCGCTATTGGCTGATGATGCCGAGCTGCGAGAACAGATTCCCTGGGAACGGGTCCATTTTTTCTGGGGTGATGAACGCCACGTCCCGCCGAGTCATCCGGAAAGCAACTACCTTATGGCTTACAATGCGCTGCTCTCTAAAGCACCGATCCCATCGACGAACATTTACCGCATCCGAGCCGAGGAACCTATTGCCGCGAAAGCGGCCCGTTATTACGAGCAGGAAATTCAGAAATTCTTCAAAATTAAAGCGGGAGAACTGCCCCGTTTTAATTGCGTGTTGCTCGGTATGGGACCGGACGGCCATATTGCATCGCTATTTCCGGGTACGCCGGGCCTTCAGGAAACCAATCGCCTCGTGACTGCCAATTGGGTTGAAAAATTTGAATCCTACCGGATTACGCTCACCGCCCCCCTGTTAAACAATGCAGATCGTATCCTGCTTCTAGTCGGTGGCAAGGAGAAGGCTGATATCCTCAAGGCGGTTCTGGAGAACGATGCAAATACCATCCGATTCCCCGTGCAGCTTATACAGCCCACACACGGAGAAATGACCTGGTTCCTGGATCAATCTGCAGCCAGTCGATTGGCTCTCTTTAAAAAGAAATGATAGCCGCACAGGCGGATAATTATCAATCGCGTCCTGCGACGAGCCGCTCGACCCCGAGCCCTTCGGCCGAAAGGCTCAGCCGAATCGATTGCAGATTTTAGTGGTTTCAAAACCCCATCTAAGGCCCAATGGCTGCGTTGCAGGCCTCCGGTAAATGCTCACATACGCATGTATGCTGCGCTTTCCCGATCGGCCTGACGCCTTGCCCTTGGACCTGATCTGAGGTTTTGAAACCACTTCTAATGAAATGCATTCTTTTAACCAATCCGCAATCCGGAATTATTTGACGCGGCCCACCAGCAGCATATACAGATCCATTACGTTTGTACGGGTTGGCCCTGTTATTACAAGATCATCTAGTTTCTGGAAGAAGCTATAGGAATCGTTGCGTAGAAGATAGTCTTTTGGGTCGAGACTTTCTTTGAGGGCGCGTGCCACGGTGTTGCCGTCTGCGATAGCTCCGGCCGCATCCGTAGGGCCATCAGTCCCGTCAGTGCCGCCGCTCAGCACGATGATATTGTCCAATTTCTCGATTGCCAAAGCTGAAGCCAGGGCGAACTCCTGGTTGCGGCCTCCGCGGCCATCCCCCTGGAGGGTTACGGTAGTTTCCCCTCCGGCAAGCACGCACACAGGGGGTTCCATCGGATGTGCTGTTTCGAGGATCTCCTTGGCGATGGCCGTATAAAACTTGGCCACCTCACGGGCTTCCCCTTCCACTTTGGAAGAAAGAATTAAAGGGCGATACCCGAGCCGCTGTGCTTCCTGGCCGGCAGCCTTCAAAGCTTGAAGATTGGTTCCCACAAGCACCTGGTAACATCGTCGAAAAACCGCATTATCTGATTTCGGTGTATCCGCTATTTGGCCGGAAGTTCCTTTCTCGAGAT
>JASFPY010000432.1:0-3378 GCA_050115755.1 Desulfobacteraceae bacterium
CCAGGGATTGATATGAATGTCGGCGGATAGATTCCCCGCAGTATCGACGCTGAAATCCTTGCCCAGCACCTTGAGCGTCAGTTTGTCATCCGAGAATTTAGCACCCACTCTTTGCGCCGCTTCGGCAAGCTCTGCACCGGCGACCGCCTTCTTTAGGTCTTGCAGGTAGTCTGCCCCCTCCTGAAAGCCATTGTTCTGATTTTGATCCCCCCCGGAAAAGCGCTCTATGATTTCCCGGCCCAGCTTCGGGCAGTCTGCTATTTTTCGTCTACCCTGAAAAACGGCGCCGGCAAATGCCAGGCATGTTTTTTCGCCGCACTCCCGGCAGTTGGACTTATCAAGCAGCTGAAAGATTTCCATGGCGTGTTTCGGTTGCGGCATGCCGCCTCCTTTTTACCGTCGTTTCAATTCGAATAAACGCTGCCACCCCAAATTTTTAGGATCCACAGGCAAAAAGTCAAGGTCTGCCTTCTTATAAAAATTTTATGATAGACAGATGATTTCAATGGCTGAACAAATTCAGTTTCAGTTTGGGGTTGATTGCTGTTACGATAAAAATTATAAAAATTCCAATTGAGCGTTATACCCTAATTGAGCGAAAGTCGAGGGTGCCCCAGCTTCAAGGCGTCCAAGGGTGAAGCTGTAGTTGCCTACTGCGAACCCTTGGCAACGCAGAAGATGGGGTGCCATCGGCTTTCCCGGAGGGTAAACAAAATGGGATTTAAAATGGACATTTACAACGAACAGATACAAGCGTTGACAATTTAATCAGGCAAATGAATATTTATCGTAATATCATAAAGATAAAAACCTATCCCATTTTGTTTACGATCATTTAGGGTAATATTTCATTCGGAGGTTTCTCATGTCATATCGCTTTCATCATGTTCACATTATCTGCAAAGATCTTGAAAAAATGATCCGCTTTTTTACTGAAGTCCTGGCAGCAAAACTGATCGACCGAAGAAAATTCGGGACAGCCGACGGGGCCTGCCTCGACCTTAACGGCACCACGGTTAACTTGAGGGCCGCCAGAGAAGATGAAAAAATGGTTGGAGATGCTTCACAATCAACATACGGTTACGATCATATCGGCCTGGCGGTTGAAGATATCGAAAGTGCATTCGAAGATTTGACAGATCGGGGGTTTTCATTTTTTATGCCGCCCACAGAGATACCGGGCCTGAAAATCGCCTTTTTTAAAGGCCCTGAAGATATTACGATCGAATTGTGTCAGCCGGCATAAAACGCTCAATTGCGGTGAGGTAAGCTTCTCTGACTTTTTTAAATACGCCCGTCCACGTATACGCATCAAGTTTATCCTGAATTGGTGATAAATCAAATTGCGTACACCTTGCTGCAGCATTAATCTGCTGCTGAATCGCTTTTTTCAGATTTTGTTCAAATGAATGTTCATCTTCCCGGTAAGGCTGATCGGTAAAATGTAACCGCGGCGTACTGACCAGATTGATAAAATCTGCTTCAGAATTGCCAAGTATATCCCTGGTCCCTGGAAGATCAGTGGCAACAATTCGGCAACCACTGGCAAGGCCTTCCAGGATAACAAGAGGTAAACCCTCATAAAAAGAGGGCAGCACCAGAATATGCGCGCGTCTCACTATCTTCGCCAGACGCTTTTGGGGAAGTGCGCCGTGGATACGCACCTTTTCTCCTAATTCCTTTGCCAGCATGAGGCAATGCGCTTTTTCCTCCCCGCTGCCACTGCCTAAAAGGTGTAATTGCCATGCAGGAGACCTGACTGATTGTAAAGCACGCAAAAACCAGGGAACACCTTTGGCGTTACTCAGTTTTCCTGCATAAACCAACTGAACCGGATCGGGATCTGGTTTTGTTTCCAGATAGAACAGACTCTCGTCATAACCGGCACCGGCAATAATAATTTTTTCAGGAGCAAGATTGTATAAGCGGATGATTTCATTTTTTTGTGCTTCGCTCAACGCCATTACAACGTCAATTTTGCGGCATCCGGTTAATACGCTTTCTTGAAGGTGAGGGCAATTCTGAAATTGCCGCAAATCCGATCCATGACAGGTAGTTACCATCGGAATATTCGGAAAAATCTGACGCGTCATAGAGCTGACGAGCCATAGATGGTGGCTGTGAATGATATCCGGTTTAAACCTGAGAACCGCATTTTGAATTATTTCGGAAAAAGCCTTTTCATATTCGTGCAGATCATTTTCGGAAAGGTCGCAAAACCGGGCACTCTCATAAGGCATTACATCACTCATACCGGGGATATGATAGCAGACATCAGCATTATGAAAATACACAAACATGGATTTGTCTTGCTCAATGCAATCGGGGTGATCACAACCATTGGAAGAAAGTCCTGCAACCAGATAATTGTCATAGCCGCAAGCAGTTGCTTCCCGAACCATGGCCTGCACATATATGCCACTGCCGGTTGAATCCGGTCTCTGACTGAGCAGGTGAAGGATTCTCAGTTTATCCAAGTTAACCATAAGCCATTCCGCTATTGACAGCATCGCACGAACCAAACGCTATCGTTCAGTCGTTAACTGGGCATAGAAAGTTTTCATTGCTGGCAAGCGCTGTTAAAAACTGATTTTTAGTGGCGCTGTACATCGGGCTACGATGGTGCGTCCTGCCCGAATTTTTTTTGCCTTTCATAACATGGAATACAGGCCGGTTTATTATCCAGCTGATGGATACGAGATTCCATGACGCTCTCCCCGCAGAACGCACAGGGCATTGACTTTAAGATCCTGGCCGGTTCAGGTTCGGGAATGGATACCGGTGTCACAGAAAGGATGCTGTCGTTAGAAGCGGTCAGAATCCATCTGATCAGGGCGCTTCGGTCTTCCTGCAGGTATTCTGGAATTCCCTTGCCGTGAAAATGCACACGTACACCGGATCGTGTCGATCGATAGTAAAAGGTATAAACCTGCTTGCCGTAATCGCGAAACAACAAATTTCCCTTGCCGAACGTACAGCCGGTAACACACTGCAATGCATCAACACCGCATGCATCATTCTCGACGATTGCCACCAGTTCTTCATCTTCAGCTCTCAAGGATTCAAGGCTTTCCATTGCAGCTGTTGCCATTTTATACCCTATGGCTAGCCCGGGGCATTCATGCCCGTGGAACCGGATAATTTCTTCGTATGTCATTGATAGCTCCTCTGCGCGCCCACGATTTGTTGCTCAATTCATATAAGGCCTTTGATTTGAGCCTAAAGAAAGTCAAAGTGATTAAATATATAAGATTTAGTTATAAACGGCATCCGAGTCAAGCCAAGAGCACGAGATGCCTTTTTGTACGCTTAATCTGAAAAAACAGTAACCTATCTCAAAAATAGCAGATCCCGTCCAAGAGCAAGGCGTGAGCCGAC
>JASFPY010000433.1:0-3377 GCA_050115755.1 Desulfobacteraceae bacterium
AAAACCTCAGATCAGGTTCAAGGGCAAGGCAATCTAAAGCTCATAGCCTAGAGCTCATAGCTCATAGAAAAGAGGATTTCAATCCTTTAGACTATCAGCTATGAACTATTAGCTAATTTGTATGTGAGCATTTGCCGGAGGCCTGCAACGCAGCCATTGGGCCTTAGATGGGGCTTTGAAACCACTTCTAAGGATTTGTTATAATGCTAGTGCTTGGCTTTCAGGGAAGTCCGCGTAAAAAGGGGAATACATCGTTTTTGCTTTCGCGTTTCATGCAGGCGGCGGAATCATTGGGCGCTCAGACCCGCACGATTGAGGTGGCTCAAAAAAATATTATCCCCTGCAAGGAATATGTCGTTTGCGAAAAAAAGGGTTTCTGTCCGATTGATGATGACATCAAAACCGAAATTTACCCCTTGATCCGGCAGGCTGAAGTGGTTGTTTTGGCCAGCCCCATTTTCTTTTATAACATGACTGCCCAGCTCAAAGCCGTCGTTGATCGTTGTCAAACGTTCTGGGCCAGGAAATATAAACTCAAATTAACCGACCCCGCCAAAAGGACCAAACGCGGGTTTTTTCTCTCTGTGGGCGCCACAAAAGGGCAAAATTTATTCGAAGGTTTTCAGTTGACAGTCCAGTATTTTTTTGATGCCATCGATGCCCGATTCGAAGGCGGTCTGACGTATCGAAACATTGAAGGTCCCAAAGACATGGCCAAACACCCGACGGTGCTTGCAGATGTCGAGAAGAAGGCATCTAATCTCATAAAACCGTTGCTGGGTAGAAAAAAGATTTTGTTCGCCTGTCGCGAAAACGCATGCCGCAGTCAGATGGCCAGTGCCATCGCCCAATATCTGGCCGGAGATAAACTCGAGGTGCTAAACGGGGGCAGTAAACCGGCGAATAAAATCAACCCGGATACGGTCAAGGTTATGCATGAAAAAGGAATCGACATGGGTTTTAGAACTCCCCAGAGTATAGAGGCCGCCATTTCAGGCAACACCCCGGAAGTCATCGTTACCATGGGGTGCGGCGAAGAATGCCCCTATGTTCCGGGGGCTCGGATGCTGGACTGGGAGCTGGCGGATCCGGCCGGAAAACCGCTGGATTTCATGCGCCAGACCCGCGATGAAATCGAAGACAGGGTTAAGAATCTGATTAGTGAATTAGCATGAGCGAAAAGAGTCATAACCAAACATAAATAAACCACGAAGCTCACGAAGACCACAAAGAATAATTAGGTTTTTTTAAACTTCGTGATCTTCGTGTCCTTCGTGGTTAAAATTTTAGACTTTATTCTTTTTTATTGTCTAATTTAAGCAGGAGGATGGATGGCCGAACCACATGAAATGTATCAATGCCAGACGGTTAACTGTGGATATATATATGACCCGGACCGGGGGGATCGCCGGGGGAAAATCCCCAAAGGAACCCAGTTTAATGATCTGCCCGACGACTGGAAATGTCCGGTATGCGGTGCCGGTAAAAAAATGTTTAGGCCGCTGGGTTGATAAGATTTTATTGGAAGCAGAAAATTGACTTGAATCTGCCCGATTAACGGTATAGAAGAATCTGGGCAACAGGTTTCAAAAAAACGATCGCCGATTTTGATTTAGCGGTTTTATCGTCAACTAACAAACAAAAGGAGGATTGGAATGGACAGGTACGTATGTTCGATCTGTGGCTATGTTTATGATCCAGAACAGGGGGATCCGGATAATGGCGTGGCCCCCGGCACCAAGTGGGAAGATGTACCCGATGATTGGGAATGCCCGGTGTGCGGTGCTTCCAAGGAAGACTTTGAAAAAGAGTAGTCCATTGGTCGTCACCTGATTTATAGGCTCAAACCGTTTTCGATGCCCTTTTGTGCCGGCGAAAAGTCGCTGACGAAAAGGGCATCAATTGTTTTTAGCCGCCAGAAACCGCCGGACAAAAGTATTCAAGGCGGTTGCACGGGCAGGAAACATGTTTATGTTCTATCCCTGCGCCGGTTTACAATTTCAAAAATCTGAGATCAGACTAACTTGAACAGAAATGATTAATTCATCACGAAAGCACGAAAAAGAACTATTTAAGTCTGAGAAGCTGTGGTGGAGAGTACCAAAGATTTAAATTGCATCGATTGGAGAGAGAAAATGGAACCATTAGAAATTGCACCAGGCGTTTATGACGTTGGCGTATCTGACTGGAATATACGGGATTTTCACGGATATTCGACCGATCTGGGAACAACTTACAATGCTTTTTTAATTGTTGATCAAAAAATAGCGTTGCTGGATACCGTTAAAAAAGCGTTTGCGGATCAGCTGCTCGACAATATTTCAACTATCATCGATCCCAAAAAAATAGACTATGTCATCAGCAACCACACGGAGCTGGACCATTCCGGCGGATTGGCCCGGGTGATGCACCGGGTTGGAGAGGACAAGCCCCTATATTGTTCAAAAATGGGCCACAAGAATTTACCCCGCCATTTTTTCCGCAACTGGAATTATCACCCCGTCGAAACCGGCCAGGAGCTGAGCCTGGGCAAAAAAACGCTGAGTTTTGTGGAAACCCGCATGGTCCACTGGCCCGATAGCATGTTTACCTATTTAAAAGAAGACAAAATTCTTTTCTCAAGCGATGGTTTCGGGCAGCATTTTGCCGGACCCGAGCGCTTTGACGATCAGATTGGCGAAGCGATCATGGTCCATGCCAAAAAATATTTTGCCAACATTCTGCTCCTGTACGTTCCTTTAATCAAAAAATACCTTAAAAATTTAATCGACGCGGGCATGGAATTTAACATGATCTGCCCCGACCATGGCATCATCTGGCGTAAAGATCCGGCAAAGATCATCAATGCCTATGCCCAATGGTGCGAGCAAATACCGGAAAAAAAAGCCGTGGTGATTTACGATACCATGTGGCAGAGCACCGAAAAGATGGCGGAAGCCATCGCTGCCGGCATTAATAAAGAAGGGGTGCCGGCCAAACCCCTGCACCTGAGAAAATGGCACCGCAGCGAGGTGATGACCGAGGTTTTTGATGCCAAAGCAATAGTGGTGGGTGGGCCGACGCTCAACAACGGGCTGTTTCCATCTCTGGCGGATTTTCTGTGCTATATGAAAGGACTCAAACCGCTCAACAAAATCGGCGCTGCCTTTGGATCCTATGGTTGGAGTGGCGAGGCGGTCAAGATAATAACCCAGGAACTCGAATCGATGAAATTTAATATTATCGATCCGGGCCTTAAAATCCAGTACATCCCCGACAAGCGAGGCCTCGAAAATTGCTATGCCTATGGCCGTAAAATTGGAAAAGCAGTCAACGAATAAAATGAAAGTTCCGGTCGTTGAACTCAGTGAGTGTATCGTGTGTGGTGTGTGCGTGGA
>JASFPY010000434.1:0-3364 GCA_050115755.1 Desulfobacteraceae bacterium
TGAAGTTTCGTAAGTGCGGGGCCTCGCTATTCTCGCATGCCGGACATGGGCGCACAGAGAACGCTGAGATCGAACCTAAAGGGTTGAGAGGCTAAAAAAAATTTTCGTGATATCCTTTATGGGGTCTGCAAACTCTGTGGTGAATATACGCTGCAAGGCGCTTAAATTTTGTTGAACTGGAAATATTATGCCGTTTAAAGTTGAAGATGTCAGCAGCGTCAAGAAAACGCTTCATATTGAAATTCCGCAGGATGAAGTTGCCCGGGAACTGGACAAAGCGTATAATCAATTAAAAAAAAGCGCCAAAGTAAAGGGTTTTCGGCCGGGAAAGGTTCCGCGTTCGGTCCTGGAACGAATGTTTAAAAGAGATGTGCATGCCGATGTATCCTCCAGGCTGATTCAAAGATCTTTTATCGATACCATCAAGCAGACAGAGCTGAATATTGTCGGTAACCCCGAGCTGGATCCGCCCGAGCTGCTGGCCGACCGTCCCTATAAATATGATGCCACCGTTGAGATCACTCCCGAAATTGATGATATTGATTTTAAAGGACTGAAGCTTAAACGGACACTGTATGCAGCCAGCGATGAGGAGGTGGATATTCAGCTGAAATCGCTCCAGAAGGGAATGGCGCAACAGGAAAAGATTTCCGAAGATCGGCCGGCCCGAAAGGAGGATTTTGTCTCACTCGATCTGAAAGGCTTCCACGATGAACAGCCCGTGGCGGAATTTAGCGATTCTGAAAATGTTAGCCTGCAGATCGGCAAGGCGATGATTTCCAAAGAGTTTGACGACGAGCTGATCGGCATGAAGTCGGGAGAGTCCAAAGCGTTTCGCATAAAATTTGACAAAGATTTCTCCAACGAAAAATTGGCCGACCGGGAAATTGATTTCCAGGTGGTGCTGAACGAAATCCGGCAGGAGGTTTTACCGCCCATTAACGATGCCATGGCAAAAAAGGCAGGTCCTTATGAGTCGCTGGATGCGCTGAAAAAAGTGATTCTGGATAATTTAAAACAGGGTTACGAAAAACGCAGCGAGCAGGAACTCAACGAGCAAATTTTCACCAGCCTCATTGCCGGAACGGAGTTTGAAGTACCGGATACCATGGTGGAGATGGAGCTTGAGGGAATTATCGAGGAAGCCGAACGCTCTTTTGCCTACCGCAACACGTCCATGGAAGAAATGGGGCTTTCAAGAGAGAAGATTGCTGAAGAATATCGCGACACGGCGCTGAAGCAGGTCAAACGCCATCTCATTTTGGGGAAAATCATCGATCAGGAAAACCTCAGCCTTGGCGATGAAGAACTGGAAAACGGGCTAAAGGAGATGTCTGAAAACTTCAACCAGCCGCTTGAAGAAATCAAGAAATACTATGATCAAAATCAGGATAAGCTGAAATATTTCAAGCATACCTTACTTGAAAAAAAGGCGATTAAACTTATTATTGATAATAGCACAATCACAGATGAAAAGCCCGAAGCGCCGGAAAAAGATGAGGCCAAAAAACAGCCCAAAAAGGTAAAAAAGTAAAACCCGTTAGATTTAGTTAGCGAAGGAGAATACCTGTGCCACTGATACCAATGGTAATCGAGCAAAGCAGCCGGGGTGAGCGCGCTTATGACATCTATTCGCGCCTTCTCAAGGACCGCATCATTTTTTTGGGCACGGCCATGAACGATGAGATTGCCAATCTTATTATTGCCCAGCTGCTTTTTTTAGAATCAGAAGACCCTGACAAGGACATCAATTTTTACGTGAACTCACCCGGCGGGCTGGTAACTGCCGGTTTGGCGGTTTATGACACCATGCAATATATTAAACCGGATATCGCCACCGTTTGTATCGGCCAGGCGGCCAGCATGGGTGCGGTGTTGCTGGCGGCTGGAACACCCGGCAAGCGTTACTCGCTGCCCAATTCAAGGATTTTGATTCATCAACCCATGGGCGGATTTCAGGGCCAGGCGTCTGATATTGAAATCCAGGCCAAAGAGATCCTGCGAATGAAAGAGCGGTTAAACGAGATTTTGATGATGCATACCGGAAAACAACTGGAGGAGATCCAAAAAGATACCGACCGCGACTTTTTCATGTCGGGTGAGGAGGCTAAGAAATACGGAATCGTTGACCATGTCATTGCCAACCGTGACGATCTTGACCATTTAGAAGAGTCGGAGAGCTAATATGCCAAAGAAAAAAGATGAAAATGACAACCTGTTTTGTTCTTTTTGCGGAAAAAACCAATCTGAAGTTCGAAAGCTGATTGCAGGCCCGGCAGTATATATCTGTGATGAATGCATCCAGCTGTGCAGTGAAATTATCGAAGAAGAGAGCGAAAAGGACACCCAGGAGTCGGATCGCATCCTGGCGCCCAAAGAGATTAAAGAAAAGCTCGATGGCTATGTGATCGAGCAGGAATCGGCCAAAAAGGTGCTATCGGTAGCGGTTTACAATCATTACAAACGCCTTGACTCTACCTTAAACACCGGAGACGTTGAACTGCAGAAAAGCAACATCATGCTGATTGGCCCGACGGGTTGCGGAAAGACGCTGCTGGCGCAAACCCTTGCCAGATTCCTGAATGTACCGTTTACCATAGCGGATGCGACCAGCCTGACCGAGGCCGGTTATGTCGGAGAGGATGTTGAAAATATCATTCTTTCATTGCTTCAGAATGCGGATTACGATGTCGACAAAGCCAAGCGCGGGATCGTCTACATCGATGAGATCGATAAAATTGCCAGTAAATCGGACAATCCTTCGATTACGCGAGATGTTTCGGGGGAAGGCGTTCAACAGGCGCTTTTGAAAATAATTGAAGGAACAACGGCCAGTGTGCCGCCAAAAGGTGGCCGCAAACACCCGCAGCAGGATTTTGTTAAGGTCGACACCTCCAACATCCTGTTTATCTGCGGGGGGACTTTCAACGGTCTGGAAAAAATTATTCAGCGTCGTCTCGGATCCAAGCAAATGGGATTCGGCGCCAAGATCCACCTGGAACAGGAGAAAACGATCGGTGAAATTCTAATAGATGTCCAGCCGGAGGATCTGATAAAATTCGGGTTGATACCCGAGTTTTTAGGGCGCCTGCCGGTGATTGCAACCCTGGATGAGCTCAACGAGAATGCATTGATCCGGATTTTGAAAGAACCCAAGAATGCCCTGCTCAGGCAATTTCAGAAGCTTTTCGAAATGGAAGGCGTCAACCTGCGACTGACCGACAGTGCACTGGCAGCGATTGCCAGGGAAGCCATGAAGCGCAAATCCGGCGCGCGCGGATTGAGGGCAATAATGGAAACCTGCATGCTGGAAATTATGTATGATCTGCCGTCAATTGCCAATGTTAAAGAATGCGTTATCGGA
>JASFPY010000435.1:0-3362 GCA_050115755.1 Desulfobacteraceae bacterium
CAGTGACCCCGATCGCCGAAAACGGGAAGCGCTTCTAAAAAAATTTGGTGTTCAGATAGCAGAAAGCAATCAACAGGCAATCGATGTGGCCGATTTCATATTTTTCAATGTTCTTCCCCAGGTTGTCGGACCGGTTTTAAATGAATTAAGAAAACAGAAATTTCCGAAAGACAAAACGATTATCAGTCTGGCTGCGGGCATCCCCATGAAAACCTATGCGGTTTTAGGAGACCGTATCCCGGTGGTAAGAGCCCTGCCCAATCCCCCCAGCCAGATCGGTAAAGGTATTGCGGCCCTGGCCTTTAACCCATACATCAGCGAACCACAAAAAAACGATGTTATCGAGCTTTTTTCCTGCCTGGGAAAATATGTCATTTTGCAGGAAGATAAGATCAATGCAGTTACAGCTCTCAGCAGCCCGGTGACAACACATCTGTTCTTCCAAGCAATCATTGATACGGCGGTGCGATTGGGTATCGATCGGGAGACATCAACAAAGATTGCCTATCATACAATTAATGGTTCAATGGAACTGTGGAATACCCGGCAAGTGTCCCCTTACAATTTAATTGGCGAAGCTAGCACGCCGGGGGGCATTTCCACTGAAATTACGTTTGAACTGGAAAAAAGGGCCTTTAAGGCCATCATAACCGAAGCGCTTGAGGCAGGTTGTAAAAAAGCTGCTGAATTTAGCAATTGAAGCCTGCACGACATTAGACGTTAATTGAGGGGTCAATGCGGTTTTTCCATTAAAGCGCTCCATGAATACAAAACGCCCTGACGCCTGAGTTAATTCGCTTTAGCGGCCGGATTTTCAATATTGCACTGGAAATGAGCAATCGGCTCTCGATTAAAGTCGGCAAAGGTCATGATGGAATCCAGTTCGACATTGGAATTACCCTGAGCCAATCCGGCACTGATTGAAAATTCGAAACAGCCCACCTCAGGATTAACTTCTCTGGCGGCATCCTCAATGTCGATCAGCCCGTTTTGCCTGAAATCTTCCGCAAAGTCTTCTAAAATGCGCCGGGCTTCGTTTAGATCCGAGAAGGGCAGAACGGTACTGAACTGGTCAATTCTGCGCCGCGTGGAAAATCCGCCGACCGTGCCGAAGTGTTTTGTAATGTAATCCCCCATGGTTCGGATTCCAGTCTGCGCCGCTGTATGCCCCAGATTTTCAATAATGTGATCCAGGTTTTCAAGGGTGAAAACGACGACCGCAAAGGGTCGCGTTCCATTTTTGCGGGCCAGATCCGCTTGATAGCGCACCTTGAACTGGCGCCTGGAATGCAGACCGGTCAATTCATGCTGCAAACCTTCAAGGCTGGCGATGATTTCATCGTAAAAAGGATGATCAAATTCTTCGAATGCTTCAGGCGTACCCTGAAAAACAATTTTTTTGTCGTAAAGCGCCAGAATACGGTTGGAAATGAAAAACACATCCGGAATATCATGACTGATTAAAACGGCGGTAAAATCGAATTTCATTTTATATTCGGCAATCATTCCCAGGATGGCATTTCGACGAATAGGATCCTGCCCGGTGGTTACTTCATCAAACAAAACAATTTTCGGATCGGTAACCAGGGCCCGGGCCAGCGCCGCTCGCTTTTGCATCCCGCCGGAAAGCTCGGATGGATATTTGTGCGCCATGTTCGCCAGCTCGGTTTGCTTCAGCCGGGCCATTACCTTTTCCCGAACTTGTGATTTGTTGAGATGGTTGAATTTTATCAGGGGCAGGGCAACATTTTCATAAACCGTCTTCGAGTCAAAAAGGGCATTATTCTGAAACATGTAGCTGATCTGAGAAAGGTATGCATTCCATTGTCTGCGGCTCATTTTTTCGATCGCCCGGCCCCGAAATAAAACGCTGCCTTCGTCGGGTTTCAGCAGACCGATGATATGCTTGAGCAAAACGCTTTTGCCTTCACCGCTTTTACCGATAATGGTGGTGACATCACCTTCAAAAATCTGCAGGTTGATTCTATCCAGGATCGTCCGCTTATCAAATCGCTTGGTAACATTTTTAAACTCTATGATGGGAAACTTCATCATGGCACCCCGCGTATAGCCGATCAATCGGCATTGTGTGCAATCTGACCGCACATCGCCTTCGTTCACATTGAAAAATCAAAGACTCGCTTCTTCGGCTCTGGGGCAAAATATTTGGCTGGATTTAATGGTCACTCAATCTGGTGGGGCGTCGCATTCGCAGGGCCGACGACTTTCCCCGCAATGGTGAATGGCTACCAGCACCCCGTTTCGGTGGAATGATATTCCAACTATTCTTATCCTAATCACAAAATAAAATCATGCAAGGCCGTCAGCCTTATACCGGCGGCAGTTGGGGATCTTTACAACCAGTGCCATGTAGTTATATAGATAATTGAGGATGGTGGTGCAGGCGGAAAACAAAAATTTAGTTATTGGAACGAACTGCCTCCCAGCCAAGCATCGCCAGCTTGCGTGCGACCCCGCCACCGTAATTTCCGAATTCGCCGGTTTTTCTAATGACCCGGTGACAGGGAATAACAAATGAGACCGGATTGCTGCCAGCCGCGTTGCCGACGGCACGGGAGGCTTTGGGCATGCCGATATGGGCTGCAACGTTCTCATAAGAAACCACCGCACCCATGGGAATTTTAATCAGGGCTTCCCATACTTTGATTTGAAAATTGGTGCCGCTTAAAACCAGATGAAGCGGAGTTGATTTTTGCCCCTCGGAAGGATCGAAAATCCATTTGACGAAGGATCGTGTGATATCCGGGTCCTCGATTAATGTTGCATTTTGCCATCTATCTTCCAGGCTCGCAAAGACCGGCTGCCGGTCATTATTTTGAACAAAATTTAAACTGCAGATGCCCCGGTCGGTTTTGGCCAGCAGACATTCGCCGAACGGGGTGGCATGATAGCCGTATGTGATTTCAAGACCTTCGCCCCTGGCTTTGTATTGCCCCGGCGTCACCGCTTCACAGGAGACGAATAGATCATGCAGGCGCCCGGGGCTGGTCAGGCCCGATTCGTAAGTTACGTCTAAAAGATTGATCGATTTTTCCAGAAGGGTCTTGGCATACTCTTTGGTCAAAAATTGCAGAAACCGTTTGGGACTGATACCGACCCAGCGACTGAAAAGGCGCTGGAAATGATATTCGCTCACGTGAATCTTTTCGGCAATTTCCTTTAGATTCGGCTGCGAATGAAAGTTGTTTGCTATAAATTGGATGGCTTTCTCTATGCGCTCATAATCCAGGGCTGTCTGGGAAAAGGCCTCGACTTTCATTTAATGATCCCCTTGCCTTAATTTTGATCCAAAATAAGATAAATTTTAACGCTTCGCCACCCGATTCTTGCTATTTTTCATT
>JASFPY010000436.1:0-3359 GCA_050115755.1 Desulfobacteraceae bacterium
ATTATAGGTATAGATACAGTCAAAGCGCGTCGGGTCATTGCCCCTGCCGTCATATCCGTAAAAATGAATCTGGGTCTTGAAAGACGGTACCGCTTTCTTGTAAATTTTCTCGATAGCCGCCGGAACGGCATCTCCTCGTTTTAGCAGCCCGGCTTTTTCGAGAGACTGCCTGAGGGTTTTGACCGATATAATCTCCGGTCTTTTTAAAAGGAATTCGGCCCGACCGTAATTTTCAAACAACACGGGACCGTAAGTATCCGGGTCCAGTTCAGCCGCAGCCAGCGTTTTGTGAAAGTAGGCCTGCTTGACCGCCAGACGGTAGCGGCCCTCTTCTTTTAACAGGTCGAGGTAATCTCTGACGAGACCCATTAACACTTTTTCGGTTTCCACCTGCGAAAACGGAAAATTGCCGTGACTGTCTCTTTCCATGAGCAATCCTTCCTGGAAGAAGGCCGGAATATCGTTAAACAGATCATCGTCGCGGGTATTCCAGAGCTTAAATGAAGCATCTTCCCGTGAGCGCTGCGCCAGCCGACGCAGATGATCCAGCTTGTCATCCAGCAGCGGAAAGGCCGCATGAAACTCTTTGTCGTGGGTCTGGTTGTGTTCGGCAATGATGGTGTTGAGCTTAATGATAAAGACCTGGATTTCGTTTATGAACTCCAGGACACCTTCCGGAATAATGATCACGCCGTAGTTTTTGCCAGCCGCAGCCCGGCGCAGAATGGATTCGCAGATCACGCGCGAGAGATGCCGCAGGGTCATGCCATACGCATGAAAATCAACTGTGCCCTCCTGCTGCGCCTTTTTCAGACGCTCCTCATCTATATAGTCAGCCAGGTCCTCTCCAATCAGCGTCAGGTTCGCATGGGTTTGCAGAGAAGTCTCAAGTGCCAGGTGGCTGGCCACCCGGCCCATGACTTTGCAGATATGCCAGTATTTGACATCCGAGCTGCTGTCGGTGCACAGGTTACTGATGGAATTGGCGAAGGCCCGCGCGGCGGTGTGGAACCCAAAAGACATGGCACACAGAACGTTTCCGCTGGCATCTCTGACCTGGATATCGCCATCGATTGTTTTGGGCACGCCCAGAACCTGAACCCCGTCGCCAAACATTTCCTGGGCCAAGAATGCAGCGTTGGTGTTGGAATCATCACCGCCGACAATCACCAGGGCGTCCAGATCGAGTTTTTGACAGGTCTGTCTGGAAAGCGCCATCTTTTCCCGGGTGTCGATTTTGGTGCGTCCGGTTTTAATCATGGTAAAGCCCCCCAGGTTGCGATAGGCATCAACCAGATCATCATCGAGCTCAAGCGTTTCATTCTCGATAATCCCATCAGGCCCGATCAAAAACCCGTAAACCCTGGATTCCGGGTTGGCCATTTTGGCAGCATCATACAGGCCGGCGATGACATTATGCCCGCCCGGGGCGGGTCCGCCGGAAAAGACGATGCCGATGTTTCGCTTTTTACCATATCCTTTGGCAAAGGCGGCATCGGCAGTCTTGAGGCCTTCGATCCGCTGTACCTTATTGTCGATAATGTTCGGCAGCTGTTTTTGCGCTTCCGGGTCCACCGTGAACTTAAACTGATCGGTTTCCTTCAGAATCGTAAACTTCTGAGAAAAGGCGCTGCAGACCTGCGGTGAATACCGCCGCCTTTCCAGCAGCTCCGGATTTATATCGCCGGTGACTCTCAGCACGACAGGGTGCTGCAACAGATCTTTTATTTCCATTTTAATCGTTTTTTTTTCTGGCATGGCGGCCTCCCCAGAGATAGATTTGAAGAATTAAATTTTAGAGTCCTGGCCTAAAAGGCGTTGCTTTGATTTCACGCCAGCGACTTCGTTTTTGCAGGACCTGGTTTTTAACCAATACCACTGATGTTTTTATCCAACCTCGTCTTATCGTGTCAATATCATTTACAATGGCGCAAAATCATCGCAAACCCACTCCACCGAACTGCGAACGGTTTAAATATGGTTTAGTGAATGAATGACTTTGATTTACAGAACTCAATTTAAAAAAACGACTTGCCATTTATAATTATTGTGATAAGTATTCATCGTTTATAGGCGGCCGTATTGAGGTGGGGAAAAAAAGACAAACCGAAAAGGGAAATTGTTTTTTAAATGATGCTGATGGGGGTGGATCGATTCGGTTTAACCCCTGAAATCAAACGATAACTAAATAAGGAGGAGGTTAAGCATGAAAAAATTATGGGTATGGAGTGCAGCTGCGCTATTTGTATGTGGAATTATTTTCAGCACGCCCGTGTTCGGGTCGGACATCGAACTCGCCAAGAAATCGACGATTGAAACCATCTTAAAGCGCGGTGAGCTTCTGGTCGGTATGGAAGCCGGTTATCAGCCCTTTGAAATGCAGGATGAGAAGGGAAATATCGTCGGCTTCGATGTAGATATGGCTTATGAAATGGGTAAAGCCATTTTTGGTAAAGGCGGAGAGAAAAAGGTCAGGCTGATCAACACGGCCTGGGAAGGAATCATCCCGGCGCTGGTAACCGAAAAATTCGATATTATCATGTCAGGGATGACGATTCTCCAGAGCCGCAATCTCAAGGTCAACTTCTGTGAACCTTACTACTATATCGGCCAATGTCTGCTGATCAACAAAAAAGACGCCGATAAGTACAAAAGCTACAAGGACCTCAATAAAAAGGGGGTGATTATCACCAGCAAACTGGGCGTGACCGGGGCCTTTACGGCTGAAAAGTTGATGCCCAAAGCCGAGCTCCGCCTGTTCAAGACCGAAGGTGAAGGCGGTCTTCAGGTGGCCAACGGCATTGTCGATGCGTTTATCTACGATGAACCGCAGGTGCGCGTTTTTGCCGCCAAGTATAAAGATACTACCGTCGGCCTGTTTGAACCGATCACCTATGAGCCCCTCGCATGGGCCATTCGCAAAGGAGACCCGGACTTTTTGAACTGGCTGAATAATTTTCTGCGACAGGTGCGCGGCGATGGACGCTGGGACCAGTTAAAACAAAAATGGTTTGTCGACTACATTGAAGAGTTGGCCAAAAAACAATAAGCCGCATGGCAAAAGGGGAAGCACCTGTGCTTCCCCTTTTCTATAAATAGAGGAGGCTGGAATTGATCCTTAACAAACGATCGCTGATTACCCTTGGTATCCTGGCCGCCATCATCGCCGCGGTGTATTACTTCTTCACCACAAAAGGGATTACCTATATCTGGCACTGGGAAAGCATGCCGGACATGCTATTTTACTATGGTTCCAAATCCGCCGATGATCCAAGCGAGCGTCTGCGGATGGGTATTTTGATGATCGGCTTTGTTTTGACATTAAAAATATCGATTATGGCAACTTTTTTCGCCATCAT
>JASFPY010000437.1:0-3356 GCA_050115755.1 Desulfobacteraceae bacterium
AAAAATCCCACGGCAGTCCGGTGATTCGAGGTCCTTCAGTATTTTGGCACACATCTGCCCTTTCTGATGAAACAAAAAGCTTTCGGCAACTTGATCGCCGACACGCATCGTTGGATTCAGGGCTGCGCCGGGCTCCTGGAAGATCATCGAAATGCGGTCGCCACGCAGGTGCTGCATGTAGACATCCGATTGTTGAAGAAGGTCAATGCCGGCCGTTTTGTTTTTTTCGTCCAGATAGACAATCACTTTGCCGTCTTCGATGCGGCCCGGTTCCGGCACAATGCGCATAATGGAGCGCACCGTTACGCTTTTGCCGCAACCGGATTCGCCTACCAGCCCGAAGGTGGAACCGTGATCGACCACCAGGCTGACTTTGTTCAAAGCCTTGACCACCCCTTCGTAGGTGTAGAAGTTGGTCACCAGGTCGACTGTTTCAAGCAGTTTGGTCATTGGATCTTGTCTTTTTTTTCACCGCAGAGGCGCAAAGATCGCAGAGAGATAGTTTCTTTGCCTTGTCGCTGAGACGCCGACAGGGCAAAACTGCTCAACCCTGCGGGTTAAAAATAAAATTTGCTCTCAAAATTATGAATCCATCCATTAATGTTACTCGAATAGCGGTTAAGGGATGTGGTCTGTAATCTGCATGATACTTGCCGGAGGCAGATTGTTTTTTGCTTTCCGTCCTCTCAACGGAAAGCAAAATAAAAAATTATCTCTGCGATCTCTGCGCCTCTGCGGTGAAGACAGAAAGCTACCGCCTTCTCAACTTCGGGTCGAAGGCATCGCGCAGGGCATCGCCGATCAGATTCCACCCCAGAACAAACAGGACGATGCAGCCACCCGGAAAGACAACCGCATACCAGTACCTGAGGGGATCGCCGGGCGGGCCGACAATGTAGTTCCTTGCCAGGGCCACCATCTGGCCCCAATCGGCAAAACCCTTGGGCGCGCCCAGCCCCACAAAGCTCATAAACGAGGCGGTAATCACCATGGAGCCCATGTCCATTGTTGCCAGTATCAATACCGGATAAATTGCATTGGGTATGATATGGCGCATAATTATCTTAATGTCCGATACGCCCATTATTTTGGCAGCCTGGACAAAATCCTGATCCCGCAACGTCAGAATTTCAGAACGAATCACCCGCACGTACCAGCGCCAGCCCACCAGCGCCAGGGCAATCATGATTTTGTCGAGTCCCCGGCCGAAAGCCACCACAATAGTCATGGCCAGAACCAGGGTCGGTATGGCCCACATGACATCCACAATGCGCATCAATACCTCATCGACAATTCCACCAAAGTAGCCGGATATTGCGCCAAGGGTCACCCCGATCAAGGCCCCGATACCGACCACAAACAATCCGATTTTAAAAGCGGTTCGCGTCCCCCAGACCACGCCGTAAAAAATATCGTACTGGCCGGAAGTGGTGCCGAAAATGTAAGTTTGGCCGGGCGGTTTGGGGGTGGGCGAAAAGCCTTTGTGGGGCATCAAATAAGGGTTGTGGTCGTATTTGGGCGGTGCGATCTGCGGTGCAAAAACGGCCACGGCCGCAAAAAACAAAATCAGGAAAAATCCGATAATGGCCGCCGGGTTTCTGAAAATCCGCTGCAGGGTAAATTTGAGTTCGCGCAGTCTGGGGTGCTGGTCGGTCATATGTAAAACCGTTTCATTTGTTTAATTGGTTCGATTGGTTTTATTTGTTGATGAAGCGTACTCAGAAACAGAACCAATGAAACCAATTTAACGAATAGAACTAATTTAACCTTATCCTGGGATCAATATACGCATACAGTATATCCAGCGTCAGATTGGTGATGACAAATACGACTGCCATAAACAGGCAAATACACAGCAGCACCGGTGTATCGAGTTGAATTGCCGATTCGGCCAACCACCAGCCAATACCGTGGCGGTTAAAGACGACTTCCACAGCAATACTGCCCTCCATTGAGAGGGCGACCAGCTGACCGGCCACCGTAATCACGGGCAACAGCGCATTGCGCCGGGCGTGCTTGATATAAACGGTTTTTTCATCGGCGCCTTTGGCTCTGGCGGTAATGACGTAATCTTTGGACAGCTCTTCGATCAGGCCCGAGCGCATCACCCGCATGTTCAACGCCACAACAACGATGACATAGGTTAGAACCGGAAGAACCAGATGCGACAGCGCATCCAGGGTAACATCCCAGCGCCCGTTGAGGAGGCCGTCAACCGTATACAAGCCGGTGTACCGCGTAAAGATTTCCGGATTGTCGATTACAAACATGGACAAATGGTCGCTGATCACACCTGGAGAAAAAATTTGAAAATAGCCGTAAAAGACCATCAGCATAATCAGCGCGAAAAAAAAGGTGGGCAGGGACCAGCCCACAATTGCCAGAATTCGCGTCGAATGGTCGATCCAGGTATCGCGATGGATGCCGGATAAGGTTCCCAGCCAGATGCCAAAAATTATAACAATGGGGGCTGCAAACAGATTCATCTCCAGTGTGACCGGGAAATAATTCCAGAAGGCTTCGCCCACCGGCCGCGATGCCACCAGGGACCAACCCAGGTTGCCCTTGGATATTTCCTTAATCCAGCGGAAATATTGAAGGTAAAAGGGATCATCCAGTCCGAACTGCTGGATGATTCGAGGAATGTCTTTGGCCTGCTGGGGAGAGCTTACGTAGGTGGCGGCTCTGCGTTCCGGGCTGAAGGTCATAAAGATGCCAAAAAGCAGCACCGATACCCCGAACAGAACCAATATCAACAGCAAAAACCTGCGTGTAATAAAGGCGAGCATAATCAGTCAATTGAGTCCATTGGCCGGTTGCGCCTGCACATAAAAATCTCTCCTCCGTAGAATAGCAATTCTTTTATGTTGGATAACCAGCAAAATGTCAAACACAATGAAATGGACGGTGCTTCTCATTTTCTGCCGGACCCGCAATACACAAAAATTATTAATTTGACAGGGTTTTGCCTTTTTCTTATTCTTGCCTGTCCGGCAATTCTGCGGTATCAAAAATTCAAATAAAAGCAAAACGAGAGGATGGATATGACAGCCCCGTTTTCCTTTGAATCCATGCTGGTTTTCGGCTGGCTGGCAAGCATGCTTCTTATGGGTGTGCTTCTGAGGGCCAAAATTTCCTTTTTTCAAAGATTTCTCTTTCCCGGTTGTCTCATCGGCGGAATAATCGGCCTGATCCTTATCAATTTGCGGGTTATCAAAATTGCCGTTTCGGATCTGGAATTGTTTGCCTATCATTTTTTCAATATCTCCTTTATTTCAGTGGGACTGACCCACGGCAACGATCAGACAAACCCCTCGCCCCGCAGCAAAACGTTTATAAAAGGACCGGCCTGGATG
>JASFPY010000438.1:0-3354 GCA_050115755.1 Desulfobacteraceae bacterium
GTCGAATTGAAGCATGTGTCCGCCGATAGTGGTATCCTTTTCCACCAGATAGACTTTATGATCGGAATTGCCGATGTCCAAAGCCGCTTGCATCCCGGCGATACCGCCGCCCACCACCAGGGTATCGGGGTGGACCGATACTTCCCGGGTTTGCAGTTCGTGATGATAGTTCACCCGGTTGATTGCAGCTGCTGCCAGGGTTTTGGCTTTGCGGGTGGCCTGCGCTTCATCCACGGTCACCCAGGAAACCTGTTCGCGCACCGAAGCCATCTGGAATAAATACGGGTTCAACCCGGCGCGCTGACAGGCGTTTTGAAATGTTTTTTCGTGAAGCCTCGGCGAGCAGGAAGCGACCACCACCCGGTTTAAGGCAAGTTCATTGATGTCTTTTTCAATGATTTCCTGGCCCGGATCCGAACACATAAATTTATAGTCCCGTGCGGCAACCACATTGGGTAGGTGTCGGGCAAAATCCACGACTTCTGCCACCCGAACCTTATGGGCAATGTTGATTCCGCAGTGACAGATATAGAATCCTATGCGAATTGACATAACATTCCCTTCTTCATTCTCTGAAAAATATCACGCATCATCACCGTCAACAGGGCATTCATCCGTGGTTGTCAATGCGTGAACAAGTCTGATGAGTTCCTCTGCTTCCAGGGGTTTCTCCAAATAGGCACCCGGCTCAGGGACACCTTTATTCCGCGGTGAGCTCCTAAATTTCTGGTAAAAGGAAAAGGTTTTTTTATCGATCGTTGACACCATAATCACCGGAACTTTTTTGAGGTCCTCATGCGCTTTGAGCTCTCGATACATTTGGATGCCGCTTTCCTTGGGCATGGTTACATCCAGGATGATCAGAGCCGGTTTTTCGCTTATGGCCTTTTTCATCCCCTCGAATTTATCACATGCATCAACGGCCTCATAACCGCAGTTGCCCAGCAAATTGCACAGGAAAATCCGCATATTCAATTCATCATCAACGATGAGTATTTTTTTTCTTTCAACTTCCGAGTGCAACGGTCCCTCCAAGATGGAATGCTGACATTGATTCGTAATGCCCTGGAGATTTAGATAATTTTAATGCCTGTACAGCATAGAGTGTGCCATTAATCCTATTTTTTTAATAGACTCCTGTAATTACATCAAAAAATGAATAAATTGAATCAAAGTCGGCGCTCTTGTTTAACCAAAATTTGCAATATATGCAACACAATTTCGGATTAAATCTTTTAAAAATTGTTTTAAAATAAATACTTATATTAATACAGGATCTTGTGCAACATTAATTGCAACATATCTGCAACGTTTCAGTGGCAGACACGAGCCGCACCCAAAGCAGGCATCAAAATGCGCCTATGGAAAACGAATCGGTCTATGATTTTAAATTGCTAACAAAATTTTAATAAATTCTTTTTTTCTGGAATATTTATTGCTAAGTAGACATTTGGGTTCGAGGTTAAGCCGCTCAACAAAATTAAATGAATTGATAGGTCCGAAACGTGAAAAATGAATCAAACAAGTTATTTCCCAAGAAATTGTTATTAAATATAGCGATCGTCGGCGGAGGAAGAGCCTGTAGGTTTTTCCTGCAACTTCTCAAAAGTGAATCCTTTCCTTATTTAAATATCAATCTTGTTGGGGTTTGTGATATCAATCCTGAGGCCGAAGGTCTTTTGATCGCCAAGCAAATGGGCATTTATACCACGCATAATTTTAAGGATCTTTTCGATATCAAAGACCTTGATGGCATCATCGAACTCACCAATAGTAAGGAAGTCCTCCTGGAGCTCATAAAACTCCGGCCCAAAACGGTTGGTATTGTAGAGCACAACATCGGCAGATTGCTAAGATCTCTTTCCTTGATTGATCAGCAACTGAAATCAGCCGAGCAGCAGATAAGCCATGAAAAAATGATTTCTGAGTTTCTCATCCAGCAGACCGGTGAGCCCATCGTCGTCCTTGATACAGACTTTACAATCCTTGACGCCAATGAAGCCTATTTGAAGGCTTCAGGCACAACCGCAGCGGAAGCGGTCGGAAGACACTGTTACAAGGTTTTTTACGATTTTGATACGCCCTGTTTAGACCGTAAACCGGAATACGAATGCCCCATGGTAAAGACACTCAGAACCGGTGAATCGGCTCATGTGATCATGGATGCACCTGTTACCAGCGGTCAATCCGGTTATTTTGAAATGGTTACCTATCCTGTCAAAAATTCGGCCGGAGAAGTTGTACGCGTTATCGAGATCCATCGGGACATTACAAAGGAACTGTCTTCCCGCTGGGAAGAGAAGGTTAAGAAGTTAAAACAAGACTTCAATTATCTGATCCAGGAAGATCGCATGATTTCGCTGGGAAAACTCGTTGCCAGTTGTGTCCACGAGATCAACAATCCCATTCAAGGATTATTGACATTTTCCCGACTGATGGAGGACATTTTGGCAAAGGGCCAACCGACATCAAAAGACCTGGAAGAATTTAAGGAATATTTGTCGCTCATGACCCCGGAATTGGAGCGCTGCGGCAACATTGTTTCCGGACTGCTTTCATTTTCCCGGGAAACTTCTCTGGAATACAAGTCCATCGATCTCAATGAGGTTCTGGAAGCCGTTATCGCATTGACCCACCACAAGCTGGAACTCCAGGGCATCAAATTAACAACGCAATTTTACCCCGGGCCTTTATGGGTGCGCGGAAATTCAAGGCGCCTGGAGCAGTGCCTGTTGAATCTGGTCTTCAATGCCATGGAAGCGATGCTTGGAGGAGGGGCGTTGCGCGTGGTCTCTAAACTTGAGCTCGCCCAGAAAGACGTGCTGGTAGAAATTCGGGATACCGGATCGGGAATTGATGCGCAAAACCTGAACCATATTTTTGACCCCTTTTATACCACCAAAGAAGCCGGTCAGGGAACAGGCCTGGGGTTATCCATTGTTTATGGCATTGTGAAAAATCATGGCGGACACATAAAAGTGGAAAGTAAAGTGGACCGAGGCAGTTCATTTTATCTTCGATTTCCATACCTTTCAGACAATGGTTTGGAGGAAAACCATGGGTGATAAGATGAATATCATGATTGTCGATGATGAAAAGATTGTACGGGAGTCTCTTTTCCATTGGTTTGCCAAGCTCGGCCATACCGTTGAAAAGGCTTCTTCAGGTTTTGAGGCTCTAGAAAGATTAGAAAAAAATCCCTTCGACCTGTTATTTGTGGACATCAGAATGCCTGAAATGGATGGCATTGAGTTGCTGGAAAAAGTAAAGACAGGATATCCGGAAACCCTTGTCATCATTATCACCGCCTACGGGTCGATTGAAACCGCCGTAAAAGCCATGCAGCTGGGTGCC
>JASFPY010000439.1:0-3344 GCA_050115755.1 Desulfobacteraceae bacterium
CAACACCGCATTCGGACATTAGATGGGATTTTGGAACCAGTTTTAGGCGCCACCAATGCCATACTCGGTTTCATTCTCGCCCAAAACTCCCCATACTTCCTTCCATTTGTCTCTGGCCTGGGATATTTTGGCATCAATGTTGCTTTTATCATCGTTGTATTCAGAGGGGCATTCACGGGCCAGCACCGCGATCCGCTGATCGATATCATCCATAATGGCGTTCAGATCTTTTACAATCGGCGCAGCCTTTTCCCTATCCGATCCCGTTAAGGCATCCGCTTTTTGGGATACGTCATTCATCTTCGCTTTCCATTCCGCCAGTTCCTTGCCCACCGTTTCACAGTAATCTTTGACATCCATAATTTTCTCCTTTTTTGCATAAAAATTAATGAGCATATGAAAGCCTCCGACTCGCCCTGTTAAATGCTGCTTCGCGGCCCCGTAAAGAATTCAATAGGGCTCGTGTAAAATGTAAATATTAAATTAACTTAGAGATAAATATAAAGATGTCAACCGGGACTGAACATTTGGCGGGTAGGGCCTGGTTTGAAGCGAACTTTTATCGTCCTCGTCCTCCTACTCGTCCTCGTAATCGTGTTTTGAGGCTGGGCCGAGGACGAGAACGACGACGAGTACGAGGACGATCTAGAAAAATTAACCCTGAACCCTGAACCTTTGAACCTTTACTTTTTATTGAGGAATGCATTTTCAATCGCCTGCATCCACTGGGGCGGGTAGGGTACTTTAAAGGCCGCGGTGTCTTTCTGGTTGTGGTCGTTCAAAAAATCTATTTTAACCAGCGATTGATGCAGGTCCACACCTTTGTGGGTTCGGTCATGATAAACCCGTGCGATGCGGCTGCCTGGAATCTCCAGTTCAATTTTTTTAACCCGGCTGCGGTAAAACAGCGCATCTTTAAGCAACAACAGGAAGCCGCTGCTGCGGCGGGGTTTACCCGGCTCCGAAGTCCTTCCGAAAAAATTCACCCCGAAACTTATGGCCAGAATCGACCGGCTGCCGAAACGATCGTCGATCCATTTACGGTCGCGCCAGCGCATCCAGGCAATATAGCCGATGATCCCGAAAAAGACGACCGCAATAAGAACCCACTGTTGATTGCCTAAAAAACCCATAGCTGATTGTTAAAACCGATAAGAAGTCTCACGTAAAGATACTCATTTTTTTAACCACAGAGACACTGAGAACACAGAGACTGATATTTTTAAATTATTTTTAATAATTTCTCTGTGGGCGCTGTGAATCCTGTGGTGAATAATCTTTCTAAACTGCCACGTTCTCTATTTGAATTCTGAAAGATATATCAACAACTTCTTGCGCGCCAGATTGTGCCGGTACCCTCCGTGGCTGCCCATGGCCGCCAGGATGGAATCGGCAATTTCTTCATCTTTTTTGCCGGCCTCACGAAACCCCTTTATTTTTTCCGCATTCAGTTCCACCAGCTGCCGGAAGCTTTCCTGATCCCGGGAAAAGAATACAAAAAAACCCATAATAAAAACCAGGGCCGAGGAGATCATGGCGACATACAGATCATATTTGGGGTCCGGGAAAATCGGCCGCAACAGGCTGTCCGGGTTGCCTGCATTCAACAGGGAATACATGGCCACAAGCCCAATGATGATCATCAGAACGTAAATGATGTATAGCAGCGGTTTCGGCAACAATTCAGGATCCTTGGAAAAATGTAAACGCGGGGAAAAGCCGCGATGCGCTTTTCCCCACGTTTTATGAAATAAACCGCAACCTTGGATTAAACCGGTCGCATTTCACCTTCTTTCATCGCGGCCCATTGCGCTTCAGCTTCCTGCCAGGCTTCTTCGGAAGCTTCCTTTTCCCAGACTTCCAGGCCGCGTTCCGCCCGGGTTGCTCCAGGCAGGATGTTGTCCAGGATGATGCCAAGGATGGCGGTCACCGCCATTCCAGTGGTCAAGATGGCCTGCAGGATATCGCCGATCACTTTAAAAAACGCACCGGCTCCGCTCCAATCAATCGGCACTGCGTTTGCAGAAAGCATCGGGCTGAAATGATAGGGCACTGAAAGTCCCGCAAAAAAGGATAAACCGATAATAAAAAGGTTACGGGAGTTATTCAGGTTGACAATCTGCAGGTTGGATAAGCCGACGGATGCAATCATTCCGAACAGTCCGACGAACATGGCACCCACCACCGGCTTGGGCAAAGTGGCCAGGACGGCGCCGAATTTAGCTACGACCGGGATAACCAACATAACCACCGCACCGCAGCGCACTACCCGGCGGCTGGCAACGCGCGTCAACCCGATAGAGCCGATATTTTCGGAATAGGTGGTCGTCCCGTTACAGGTTTGCAGGATTCCGGCCACCAGACAACCGAGTCCTTCAGCTCCGAGGCCCCTGGAGATCA
The DNA here is from genome assembly GCA_050115755.1 of Desulfobacteraceae bacterium. Lineage (GTDB taxonomy): Bacteria > Desulfobacterota > Desulfobacteria > Desulfobacterales > JAHEIW01 > JAHEIW01. The sequence goes on from JASFPY010000439.1 coordinate 2,401, forward strand.
TGCGGCCCGTCGGCACCGGCGCCTCGGATATGCGGGCACAGGCGTAATAATCACCGATGGACTCGATCATGGATGCCAGATAACCGGCCAGCATGCCAAACGCACCGGCCCACAGGGTGGTGCTGCCGAAATCCGGAAAACCCCATTTAAACGGCATTAACGGCTTCAGGCTGAGCCAGGACGCAGCCCCAACCAACTCGGTTTTCAGAAAGGCCGGGCTGTCGGGAGAAATCATGCCGGTTACCGTGCCGATAAGCGATGCCAGCCAGCCGGTGACAATGGCGAGCAGGACCGGAAAAAGCATGAAGGCTCGGGATTTTTGCGAAAACACCTGGGAGTAGACAACCAGGGCAACCAGGGTGATCAGGGATATGATCCAATTGCTGGCCATCCAGGGTGCTCCAATGCTATAGAGTGCCAACCCGATCATCGCGATGGTGGGGCCGATTACGATGGGACTGATGATCTTGCGCACATAACCCATGATGCCGGTATAGCCCAGGACAATTTCAAACACCGAGGCGATCATGATCGCTCCGGCTACATGCTGAATCTGGATTTGCCACATGGGTTCTGCACCGGTCAGTTTCTTGGCCGCCACCATGCCGATAATGGCGAATGTGGGACCGAGAAACGAAAACGTACCGCCCTGAATAACCGGCAGCCGATTGCCCAGTGGCGATTGCTGGATCAGGGTGCACAGACCGGAGGTAAAAAAGATGGTTGAAATCATCAATGCCAGCTGGTGCGGGGGTAGCTTCATGGCCCCGCCGACAATGAAGGGGATGAGGACCGTGGCACCGAACATGGTCAGGTACTGCTGAATGCCCAGCAATACCGCCAGCGGCCACTTGGGTTTACTGCCGAGAGGATAAACAATCCAGTGTTGCTTTTCCTGTGCGTTTTCTTCGCTCATTCTCTGTTGTCCTCCTTATGGGTTTGCC
>JASFPY010000440.1:0-3328 GCA_050115755.1 Desulfobacteraceae bacterium
CGGTAATGTGGACATGCAGTGCCAGTTTTTGGTGGACTTAAAATCCACTGCGATGTGCTGCACAGCCTCCATGGGCCTGCTGATGGCAGAAGAAATCAAAAAAAGGGGCTTGAAAGATAAAATTTCCCTTAAAAAAATGATATTCGGATCCGAGCGCAGCAGTGATGCCATGCGCCAGCGTATAAAGGAGTTGCTGGGCCTGGCGGACATGTTTGATATTCCCGGCATGACGGAGCTTTACGGGCCGGGCACCGGTCTGGATTGCCCCAAACATGAAGGTATTCACTACTGGGCGGATTACTACATCATCGAAATTGTCGATCCGGCAACCTTGGAGCCGGTAGCGGCGGGGGAAACCGGCGAAATGGTGGTTACCACACTGTGCAAGGAGGCGGCGCCTCTTATTCGTTACCGAACCCGGGATTTAACACGTCTCATCGATAGACCGTGTTCCTGTGGAAATGTTTTGCCGATGCATGACAGGATACTGGGACGCTCGGACGATATGATCATATTCAGAGCCGTTAACGTTTATCCCGGCCAGATTGATCAGGTGCTTTCGACCATTCCCGAAGCCAGCTGCGAGTATCAGGTCCACCTGGACAGAACAGAAGACGGCAAAGATCATATGTCCATCCGGGTGGAATGTAAGGAGGATTTTGATCAATCCCGCAAACCTGAGCTTGCGCAATCGATCGCAAAAGAGATCAAAAGCAAGATAATGGTCAGTGCTGAGGTGGAAGTGCTGGATTATGGTTCACTGCCGAGATCGGAACGCAAAGCGAAACGGTTTTTCGATAATCGTCCAGATTAAACCTTGGTATTATAAAAAGCACTTACTTTCAAGAATAACAGTTAGCCAATATCTCGAAAAACCGTTGGTTATTTGTTATTGGTTAATAGTTATTCGAATGCGAGCAACAAGATTCAGGTTCGGTTTTTAAGTGAATAACGAATAACAAATAACTGTAAACTGCAAATTTAGCTTTGCTGAATTTGCGACTTGGAGGATTTTGAAATGTTGGAGAAAGCGTACATACCTTACGGAGGATACTACAGTTCGCCCTTTTCCCGCTGGCAGGGAAGCATGGCCAATGAGAATTCAATTACGTTGGGTGCGGCTACGGCCAAACGGTGGCTGGCCCACAAAAATTGGGATCCGAAAATAATCGATTACCTCATTTTCGGAATTACCATTCATCAACCGCATGGCTTCTACGGAAGCCCCTGGGCAGCGGCTCTGATGGGATGTCCGGATATTCCGGGAATGCTCATCAGCCAGGCCTGCACCACCTCAACCACCTGTATCTGGCAGGCAGCCATAGGCCTTGAGACCGGGACCTATGAGAATTGTTTCTGTCTGATGACCGATCGTTGTTCCAACGGCCCTCATGCGATATGGCCCAACCCGCTGGGACCCGGCGCCCAGGTCATATCCGAAGACTGGCTGATGGATAATTTTGCTAAGGATCCGTGGGCCGGCGGCGCCATGATCTGGACAGCGGAAAATGTAGCCAAAGAAGCCGGGGTCACCCGCGAGCAGTGCGATGCGCTGACCTTGAGGCGTTACGAACAGTATCTGGATTCTCTGGCCGATGACCGTGCTTTCCAAAAGCGGTATATGTTTCCCGTGGAAATAGCGGTTTCGAGAAAGAAGACCATCCTGGTGGAAGAGGATGAAGGCATCATCGAAAGCACTGCCGAAGGATTGGCCGGATTGAAACCGGTCATCCCCGACGGCGTGCACACTTACGGGGCTCAGACGCATCCGGCCGACGGAAACTGCGCGGTAACTGTGACAACCCGTGAAAAAGCAAAAGAGCTGAGTGCCGATCCGAATATTGAAATTCAGGTGATCTCCTATGGCTATTCCCGCGCCAAAAAGGGTTATATGGCCGCGGCCGTCTATCCGGCTGCGCAGATGGCGCTTGATAACGCCGGTATCAGCGTGGATAACATTAAAACCATTAAGACCCACAACCCTTTCGCAGTCAATGATATCTACCTATCGCAAAAATTAAACGTGGATGTCGACCAGATCAACAACTATGGCTGTTCGATGGTCTATGGGCATCCCCAGGCACCGACTGCCGGCCGCAGTATCATAGAGGGCATCGAGGCTGTGGTATTGGCCGGCGGCGGCTATTTGCTCTGGTGTGGTTGCGCCGCAGGTGATACCGGCGGCGGATTGGTTTTAAAGATTGGTTAATTTCAAAGTTTTTCCGAGGTATTCGCATGAGAAAGTTTACGTATTTAACCCCTAAAACTCTGGATGAAGCGATCTCCTTACTGGAATCACACGGAGAGCGGGCTAAATATATTGCCGGCGGAACCGACGTTCTGGTCAAAATCAAGGAGGGTAAAACCGCACCGGATTATCTGGTTTCCCTGAAACATATCATCGGCCAGGATCGACCCTTTTTAAATCATGAAACCGGTGAACTTTACATCGGTGCATTTTGCACCCATCGTTCGATAGAACAATCACCGCTGATACAGCATCGGTACCCCATTATACACGATGCCGTAAAGAACATCGGATCCGTGCAGATACGCAATGTTGCCACCATCGGGGGAAATCTGGTCAACGCCGTTCCTTCGGCCGACGGCGCGATCCCGCTGATTGCGCTGGACGCCAAAGTGAATATATACGGCACAAAGGGCCAGCGCTCGATGGAGCTGAGACGCTTTTTCCTGGGGCCGGGGCAATGTGATCTCGAAGGCGGAGAAATACTGACCGAGATCGTGATACCCGCTGTATCGGACCGCACCGGTAGTGCGTATATCAAGCATGGCAGAAGAGAAGCGATGGAACTTCCCATGCTGGGGGTAGGCGTTTTGCTGAGTCTCGAAGAAGACAGGGTCACCTGTGCGAAAGCGCGGATTTGTCTTGGTGTTGCGGCGCCCACACCTTTCAGGGCTATGGAGGCTGAAAAATACCTTACGGGAAAAAACGTGGACGAAATCAACCTGGCTGAAGCCGGCAGAATTGCCGGACAGGAATCCAGGGTTAGAGACAGTATCCGGGGGGTTGCCTGGTACCGGCGAGAAATGGTCGGTGTGCTTGTCAAACGCATGGGATTAAAGGCCCTGGAGCGGGCCAAGAGGAAGCCAGAATAAGTACTGAGGACTGAGGACTGAGGACTGAGTGCGGGTGAGGCGGCCCGCGTTACTCTGGCGCTGAGCAAACTGTGAGCCGATTACATCATTACACTTAAATTTTCAAAATAAAATCCGGAGGATTTTATATGGCGAGAGAAATATCGTTTGTCTTCAACGGAAATCCGATGAAAATGGTGATCCAGGACCATTGGACGCTGCTGCATTT
>JASFPY010000441.1:0-3328 GCA_050115755.1 Desulfobacteraceae bacterium
GGATTCAATAGTGCCAGTAATCGATTGAGCCGGAATATCGGCATCGCCATTATGGATCTGGCCACCGGAGATGAATTAGAATTAAAGACAGCCGGAATTAACATGACCGAGGACTTCGGCACAACCTTTCGCAAGGCAATTGCAGAAGTTCAATTCGACAGCCTCGGCGCATACAGTGCCACCGTTGCCGGCGAAATTCCAAACGGCGATGGGCTGCTGATTCGACGGTATGATTTGTTTGAAGTCGGCAAGGGCATGGCCGGGGCGTTCGCGCTGTTTTTTCTGGGTATTATCGCCGGTCCGGTGGTGGCGCTGGTGGTTTTTGTTAAACGCCAAATTTATAAACGAAACCATCGAGACGAACCCTTAAGTGAAAAAGAAGAGCGCCAGTGGGCCATGTTTGCCCACATCGGCACTTTTTGTTCCCTATTTGTCCCGCTGGGCAATTTCATTGCCCCCATCGTTGTCTGGCAGATGAAAAAACACGAGTCTGAGTTTGTCGTCGATCAGGCCAAAGAGTCCCTCAACTTTCAGATTAGCATAATAATTTATGCTTTGATTTCGTTCCTTCTGGTATTCATTTTCATCGGATTTTTCCTCATCTTTGCCCTGGTGATCTTCAGCTTGATTGCCGTCATCATTGCCGGTGTCAAAGCCAATGAGGGTGAATACTATCGGTATCCGATGTGCATTCGGCTGATTTCACAAAAAAAATACCCGGCGGGGTCGCTTGGAAGCGAAGCGTAACGGTATCATTTCCAGAAAGTTTATCTGATTTATTGCCGGATTTTATCAATAAAATCCCTCTTGCCAAGTAACCACTTTTGATCCTATTGTCCGCTAAAACATCCTAAGTGAACAGCAGTTGTTACCTGTCGACGACATGGAGAAATAAAATGGAGCTTAAGCCCATCAATCTTCAAGAAAAACTCGCCAAATTCTCCGACCACTGGTCACCTAAAATCATCGCCCGGATGAATGAATATCATTTCAAGCTTGTAAAATTTCAGGGCGACTTTATCTGGCACCATCACAATGAGACAGATGAAGTATTTATTGTACTCAATGGAGAAATGTCTATTGAATTTCGTGATGGACAGGTCGATTTAAAACAAGGCGAGTTATTCGTCGTTCCTAAGAAAGTTGAACATAAACCATCTGCTGAAAAACCATGTGAGGTAATGCTTGTTGAACCTGCGGGTACGATAAACACCGGCAATACCGGTGGTGAATTAACCGCAGAAGATGACGTTTGGATATGAATTTTAAAACATTTTTCTCAGAACAAGCCAGAAGACCATCCGGGCTTTTTGGACGGTGGGTCATGTGCAAAATCTTTGATTACGGCAATGCTGCCATAAATGATTTTATGAAAGAGCTGCTGGCATTGAAAGAAAATGACCATGTCCTGGAAATCGGATTCGGAACCGGCAAATTGATATTCGAAATGGCAAAACAGGTCAATAAGGGCGTAATTGAAGGCATCGATTTGTCGGATACCATGGTCGCCGTCGCAGAAAAGAAAAACAAAAACTTTATTGCCGAAGGCAAGGTGATTATTCGGCACGGTGATTTCGAAAAAACGGTTTATAACGAGAACTGTTTTGATAAGATTTGTTGTGCAAATACCGTATATTTTTGGCCGCGTCCCGACAATTACATTCGGAATATTTTCAAAATTTTGAAGCCTGATGGTAAGCTGATATTAGCTTTTGAAGATATAAAGCAACTGGAAGGCAGACCGCTAAATACAGACGTGTTTCATTTTTATCACCAGGATGAAATCATAAAGCGCTTGAGTCACAATGGATTTTCTGGAAACATTGAACTGTTTACAAGAGATATAAAATCACAAAGATTTCATTGTGCGGTGGCAGTAAAATAAAATCATTGGTGCAGTTTTGCGCCCGGAGGGCTGCGGCTTGTTCGGCGGTCTGTTATGTGAGGATACAATAGTATGGGACTTTTTGAAAATGTGCTTCTGACCGATTCCATAAAAATCAAAACAACTCCCGAAAAAATTTTCGCTTTTTTAACCGGCATTGTTGACGATGATAGCTATCGCGCATGGCATAGAGAGGACCACGTTCGCTTCCGATGGATAGAGGGAAAGCCGTGGGCGGAGGGATCCGTTATTTATGCAGAAGAATACATTCACGGAAAACTGCATAAACTGAAATTTAAAATTACAAAAATCGTACCCAATAAAAAAATTGAATATTCGCCGGTATCGCGCTTTATCAGAAAATTTTTCCCCAAAAATGAATTTATCATCAAGCAAAAAGGAGATTGCTGCCTTTTCATTGCGTCTGGAACTTACCGTTTGGGCTGGATTGGCAGGACCTTCTTTAAAAAAGCGATTGAGAGCAACTTATCAAGCGTTAAAAAACACATGAAAGAAGAAGGTGAAAACCTGAAAAGGATTCTCGAAAAGGATGAAATTGAGCAACCGGCTGATCGCCAGAGGATCACATGACTTCTAGAAAAAAACTGATGAAAAGAATGCTGCCCTGGATGGTATTTTTTGTCTTTTTTGGGGTGGTGTCCTGCTCGGAAAAAGATGATGTGCAGCTCATCCGTGCATTGATTAAAGAAGCTGCTGAAATGGCCGAAGACCATGATGTCAGCGGAATTATGGAACTGACCACCGAAGACGTTGTGGCGCTTCCGGGCCGTCATAATCGACTGGAGATCAAGCGCCTCATCTTTTCGGCATTTATGCATTACGGCAAACTCAGGGTCCTGTATCCCAAGCCTTCCATTGCGCTTTCAACCACAGATAACAGCGCAACCGGTATGATCTATTTGCTGATCGTCAAAAGGGATCGCGCGATTCCCGATGTAAAAGACCTCTATAACGAGCCGAGGCGCTGGCTTGATAAGGTGGGAGAAAATGCGGATTTATACCAGGTTAAACTTCAGCTGCTGAAAAAAGACGGCTCGTGGCGAGTTTATCAGGCCCATTTAGAGGGTTTCAAGGGTCTGGGATTCAGCGAATAAGACCGGCACAAGATACATTTTTTTGCCATCTTGACGCCTCGATTCATTTCCTGCTAAAAATGACATTTGATATTTCCACCTTCATCCCCAATTTATTAAAATAGAAAGGGGTGGTGTGAGACTGAGTCCCGCCATATACAGAAACAAACGCCGGGTACGACGATCTGTATGCCATTTCCTGCTGGCTTTCCTGGTTTTGCAGGCAGCACCTTTTCCCGCCCCGCAATTAACTGCGGAATCCGCCGGCACCAGGCCTTCAGGCCCGGAATTCATCGCCGCGATTCCCAGAGAAAGACCCGGTGGTCCCGGCTCCAGAGAAGAATTGGCA
>JASFPY010000442.1:0-3323 GCA_050115755.1 Desulfobacteraceae bacterium
GTCTGTCTTTTTCCAGGATTATTTAAAGAATGGCCCGGACTCCGCATATGCGGATATGTTCCTGTCCTTTAACAAATTGAGCCCCACCGGAGAAATCAGCGAGGAGGATCTCGCTAAAGTCTACACGCGCAAACCACGGCCGCCGTATACCGTCATCGAGCGTGCGGATGGATCCCGGGAAAAGATCTGGTGCACCTTCGATTATGAACAGATCGATCTGGACCTGCGTTCACCGGTCACCCAGGAGGTGATCCGCGACTTTCTGATACGCCTTGCACGGACCAACGCCAAAATGATCCGCATGGACGCCATTGCTTATGCAACCATCCGGATTGGAACCGATTGCTTCTTTCTCGAACCGGATATCTGGGAATTACTCGAATGGCTTAAGGAATATGTAACCCCTTTTGACACGGTAATGTTGCCGGAGGTACACGAACAATATAAATACCATTTGAAATTTGCGGCCAAGGGTTATTGGACCTATGATTTTGCTCTCCCAATGCTGGTCCTGCACACCCTCTATCATCATAGCAGCGAGCGCTTACGGCATTGGTTTCAAATTTGCCCGCGGCAACAGCTGACCACACTTGATACCCACGACGGCATTGGCGTTATCGACGTGGAAGATCTGCTAACCCCTGAAGAAATTGAAAAAACGCTCTCCGGTCTAGATGAAAAAGGGTCCAATACACGCAAGATATATTCAGGTCCTGAATATCAGAACCTGGATATTTACCAGGTCAATTGCACCTATTATTCCGCCCTGGAGTGCAACGACGACTCGTATATCGCCGCGCGAACGATCCAGTTTTTTGCACCGGGGCTTCCTCAGGTTTACTACGTCGGTCTGCTGGCAGGAGAAAACGACATTGAGCTGGTGGAGCGCACCAAAAATGGCCGGGACATCAACCGCCATAATTACAGTCTGGATGAAATCAAGGTGGAAATCCAAAAACCCGTGGTGCAACGGCTATTGCGGTTGATGGAATTTCGCAACTCTTACCCGGCTTTTAATGGCCAGCTTGTGATCGCCGAGGCGCCGGATGATCAGTTGAAGTTGTCATGGTCTAAGGCCCCATACCATACAACCGCCAGTATTGATCTGAAGAGTTACAGCGTCCTGATTGAGTATTACGACCAGGATCAGCGCAAGACAAAAACATTTGCTGCATAGTGCCAGGATACTGGCTGTGTTTTGAGAATACAAAACAACATTCATGTCCGGCCATTTTTGGCCTGAATTATGGATTGAACATGACAAACCAGAACTTTTTTAATAGCTTGTATTGTTTACATTCCGTGCCTGCAGATAAACATATGCAAAGGCAAGGATTCCATGGACAAAAACAAAACCGCATTTAATTCATTTTTTCCCTCTCAAACTATCGCCCTAAGACAATTAAAAACCTTCTATTAATTTGGGACAGGCTCAGGCGGCATACGAATTCGTCGATTTTGTGCTCCAGTTCCTTTCCTATTTCTCATTCTGATATTTATCTGAATTCACATCTATAATCGAAAAAATTAGGGGTATAGCGTGATAAACATTTAAAAGGCATCTACCATCGCAAAATAAAATCGAGCTGTTACATGGAAAGCAGCCGATAACATGTAAAATCTTCACTATTTAATCAATCCAGCCCTGTTCCTGGAACCGTTGTTTGAGCACACCGGCAATTTCATCGGCGGTCTGTTTGGCCCTGCCTTCCACCGTGCTTTTGCCGCTCCTTTCGTCGTAGATTTTAACCCCGCTGCTGATGATAAGCCCCGCCGGATTGTGGGTGGCTGCCAGGGCCACAATCCCGAGACCTGCCCCCGGTGTTTTGCTTCCGCCGGAATCCGTCGTACCGGACCCCAGTTTTCGCAACCCCTGGGGGGTCACCTGGAAACCTTCTGCCGCTACCTGCAGATGGGTCGCGCCGGAACCAAATCCGATCAAGAGGCGCTTGGTTTTACTTCCTTCGGCGAATGAAACCAGATAGCCCCGAATGAGAATGTCATTGACCTGCGGTGCCGCTCCCTTCTCCGCTTTCTTTGCCGACATCCCCATTTGGTTGATGCGCTCGATCAACTCCGATGCGATTTCAGCTCCCAGCTTCCGGCCGGTCTCGATCTGTTCAGCGGTCTGAGTCTCCGGGTGCTCGGAATGCACACCGGCAATTGCGGAGTCCTTCGGCACATCGGCAGGTGTGGCGGCAAAGTCGTTCACCCAGATAGTAGCGGGTCGCGGCAGCTTTCCGGTAAATTGTTGATCGCGGCTGGTAACCTTTGTTGAAGCGCACCCTGCAACAACCAGCAGGGTCAACAGAACCAGTACGATGCAGTTTCGAGCTTTCATCAAAAACCTCCTTTTAAATTTAATGGTGAACATAATCCTTATTGCCAGTGTCTTGCTCTGCCGGCAGTTTATACAAATATGATTTTCCATTGCCGCTTGTTTTCGGCGATGGCCCGACACAGCAAACCGAGGGGCAGGTTTGCACCCTACTCGCTTTCCAGGATACGCACGACTTTGCCCTCTTTAAATATCACTTTGTAAACCGGTTGAGCAGGCCCGAAAATGTACTGCCACTCGTTCATATTTTTACTGTCGGGTTCGCCGCATTTATCCTGGACATCAACAGCTGTATCCCCGATGTTCACAACACCTTCGTCACACATGATCGAAGATGCCTCCTCTGCGGCAAAAAGATAGGTTTGACTGCCAAATATCATCGTCAAAGATACCAAAATGACAAAATACGCTTTTATCGTTTTCATGATCACAATCCTCCAAGGGTGGGGTTTACAGTTGACGAACTTTTCCCAAGTTAGAAATTAAAAAAGCGAAATACCTTCCGGCTCGAGGTTACAGCCTGTTGGCCACGAACTTAAGCGCTTTGAAGTTTCTAATTTGCGAAATCTGGCTTAGATATGGCCGGCACTTTAATCGCTATAATTGACAGCCCCGGAAAAAGCAATGCCGCTTTTTCTGTGCAGCACACCAAGTGCACGAATTTTAATTTCTACCGGATGAACACCTAACGGATGCACATAAATGGTGGCTTGTAACTATGCTTGCATCATGCCTACTCAAAGCGGCAATATCTCCCAATACTTCAGGTTACATATCGCATAGCCGGTAAATACAATTCAGCTCATGTTTGGATTTCACATACATAATATGATATTGCGGATAAAAGCCAAGAGGAAAGATTTCATGCTAAATTGTGAATCAAGTTTTCAAAGGGTTTTCTGACTGTCGGCATTCAGAGTGAATTCTTAGATTTTGATATAAAAGCGATATCTTACAGATTTGCCTTTATTTCAACTTTCTGAAT
>JASFPY010000443.1:0-3312 GCA_050115755.1 Desulfobacteraceae bacterium
CGCTCCGCTTTATATCCGCAGGCCGCCTTACCCTTGAACCTGATCTGAGGTTTTGAAACCACTTCTATATGGTTATTTCCGTTCCGGCTTCCCCTTTTACGGCTGAAACGATTGCATCGATCGATGTAATGACGGCGCGCCTGCCCTCACTTCGAACAAACCGAACAGCGGCTTCCACCTTCGGCGCCATTGATCCGGCAGGGAAATGACCTTTTGCCAAATAATTTTTTGCCGCTTTGCTACCGATTTTACTTAGAAATTTTTCATCGGGTGTACCGTAATTCAGTGCAGCACCGGGCACGTCTGTCGCAATCAAGAAGATATCAACGCCCGCTTCCTCGGCAAGCCTGGCGCTGGCCAGGTCTTTATCGATCACGGCATCCACGCCCTGGAAGGCCCTGCCCTCCCTTACCACCGGTATGCCCCCGCCGCCGCAACAGATTACAATAAAATCGGCATTGATCAACTTTTTTATTTCGCGTTTTTCAATAATTGTCACCGGTTTCGGGGACACAACCACGCGCCTGAAGCCCTTAGCGGTTTTGATTACCGGATAACCCGATGGGGCGTCTTTTTTGCGTTTATACGCCGGCCCGATCGGTTTGGAGGGGGCTGAAAAGGCAGGGTCATTTTCATCGACCGCCACGTAGGTGATCAGACTTATCAGCGGTTTTACGTTGATGCCCAGATCCATAAGCTCGCTGTCCAATGTGGATTCGATCATGTAGCCAATTTGCCCCTGGGTTTGGGCAACCAGGATCTCAAGGGGCAATTTGGGTACGTCCCCGCAACTTTCCTGCTGCAACAAGAGATTGCCGACCTGCGGGCCGTTGCCGTGGGTGATGATGATGCGATAGTCCTGGGAAAGCCTTGCAATCTGTCGAATGGGTAAGGCCAGGTTTTTAAACTGTTGGGCCACGGTGCCCTCTTCACCCTTGCGTATGAGCGCATTGCCGCCCAGGGCCACCAGCAGGATTGGCTTCTGAGTTTCCTTCATCTTCATTCAACCTGTCATTCCAAGAAAAAGTTCCAACGTTAAACGTACATAGGTTAAAAAAGGCTAATCCGCTGGGAAGCTTGGAAGCCAGAAAGCTGGAAGCTATGAAGCTTTTGAGCCTCCAAGCCTCCCAGCTTGCCAGCCTTCCAGCTAATGGCCTGACACCTGAAACCTCAAATCTATCATTGGGCTGACACCTGAAACCTTAAAATGTCTGTGTGACATCAGAGGCGCGCTGAGATGAGTTCCTCGAGTGTCGGGCTGCCGTAGTCCTGGTATTCATACCGTACACGCAGGGTCGGCTTTTGAATATTCAACACCAGCGGCAAATGAATCGGCGTGGCAAACAAGACCAGATCGCAATCGGTATTATCGATGGTCTTCTCCAGATCGCTGATTTGATCCGGCGTGTACCCCATGGCAGGGATGACATTGCCAATGTGGGGATAAACAGTGTAAGTCTCTTTTAAGGATCCCTGTGCAAATGGACGCGGGTTGACTATCTCAGCGGCTTTAAACGTTTCGGCGGCAACGATACCGGCCCCAAAAGGCATTTCACCGTGCGTCAGGGTCGGGCCGTCTTCTATCACCAGAACCCGTTTGCCCCGAATCTTTTCCGGGGCATTAACCACCAGGGACGATTCCGCCAGAACAATTTTTGCCTTGGGTGCATACTTTTCAATATTCTTCCTGACCTGCCACACCTTTTGCGCCGGTGCCGAATCCACTTTGTTGATGACGGCAATATCCGCCATAATCATGTTGGTTTCTCCTGGAAAATACAACAACTCGTGGCCGGCGCGGTGCGGATCAAAAAGCACAATGTGCAAATCCGGTTTATAAAAGGGGGTATCGTTATTGCCGCCATCCCAGATAATGACATCGGCTTCCTTTTCGGCTTCTGCCAGAATTTTACCGTAGTCGATACCGGCATAAACGACAATTCCCTGCTCAACCAGCGGCTCATATTCTTCCCTTTCTTCAATGGTGCATGCATGTTTCTCAAAATCTTCGTAAGCCGAATAGCGTTGAACGACCTGGTTTCTCAGATCACCATATGGCATCGGGTGACGCACGACGACGACTTTTTTACCGGCCCCCTTGATAATTTCACAAACCTTGCGCGTCGTTTGGGATTTACCGCAACCCGTGCGAACTGCGCAAACCGCCACGATTTGTTTGTTCGATTTGAGCATGGTGTAAGGCGCGCCGATAAGAATAAAATCTGCGCCCTCAGCCATCGCCAGAGATGCTTTGTGCATCACTTCTACATGGGGAACATCGCTGTATGAAAAAGCCACCAGATCCACCTGGTGTTTTCGGATTAGATCGGCAAGTTCGTCTTCGGGATATATCGGAATACCATCGGGGTAAAATTCACCGGCAAGCTCGCGCGGATAGAGTCGACCGGCTATATCCGGAATTTGAGCAGCGGTAAATGCGACGACCTGGTAGCGCTTGTTATCTTTGAAATAGACGTTGAAATTATGAAAATCCCTGCCAGCAGCTCCCATGATGATAACTTTTTCGATCATAACTTCACCTTTACCCAGCTAATTGGAATTCAGGTATAGTATATACTAAATACTGCCCATCCTGCAATCATCTTTCGTTCCTCACCGAAAGGTGTCAGGTGTCAGTGTTCAGGTGTCAGCAAACGAGTGACGGTGGACAGAAAATGGCATACGACGAGCTACATTCGGCCTTCAAGCTCTGCCGTTTGCTCTATGCACCATGCGCTATGCGGCTTTTCCCTGACACCCGACACCTGACACCTTAAATAATAATTTGATCCAGAATACATTTTATATTAAGTAATAAAGTTACCGATTTCTAGCAAAAGGAAATTCAGCATGACCCAGCCGCTCTTTCTCCAGAATATCATCGCCTGCATCTGGGATTTTGACAAAACCATAAGTCCCGGCTACATGCAGGCGCCGATTTTCGAAATGTACCACATCGACCCCAAAAAATTCTGGAAAGAAGTTGAAGAACTGCCCAACTATTACAAAAAAGACGGCCTTGACCTCATTTCTACCGATACGCTGTACCTGAATCACATATTAACCTATGCCCGGCAGGGCATGTTTAAAGGACTGAATAATGCCAGATTGAGGAAGCTGGGTGGTAAAATTCAGCTTTATGAGGGGCTGCCTGATTTTTTTGAAAAAATTAAACACGTTGTGGCCGTCAACCCGGAATATGCACAGCATGAAATCCAGGTGGAACACTATATTGTATCAACGGGGCTGCGGCAGATGATACTGGGTAGCAAGATTGCACCGTATGTCGATGGTGTCTGGGGATGTGAATTT
>JASFPY010000444.1:0-3306 GCA_050115755.1 Desulfobacteraceae bacterium
TCATAAGCGAGACCGTATCGATAACCGCCATGGTGGTAAGATCGCAAAAATAAGCAGCCACGGTGGTGGTTCCAATATCGATCGCCAGGCCGTAATTGGCTTCTTTTTCCCCTGGTCGCACCCGAATGACTTCCTGATCCATCCAGACGCTGACGGTAATCTTCCAGCCCCCCTTGCGCAAGGCCAATGGCAACTGCCTGAGAGCATGGATATCGATGGTAAGGTTATCCAGACCGTGTTTTCTTTTCAATTCGCCGCAAATACGCTCCCAGTCGCCGGTGGGGTCTTCAAAAGTAGGCTTTTCGACCTCGACGGTATACAATTTTACGGCAGGATTACGCTCAATCTGAATATCTCGCGCCGCCTTGCTGACAATCTGCTTGCCGGCACGGGATTCTTCCGGCACAAAGACCAGAAGATCTCCTTCTATCTGGGCGACACAGCCCAGCCGGTAACCGGCCTCCCTGTCTGCGGCATTGACAAACTTTTCCTCCTCTTTTTGCTGCCAGGCGCTGACATTCGTCCTTTTGGATTCAATGCCGTATTTCTCGAAAAATCCTTCTTCGATTCGAACCTTGCATTTGCCACATACCTTTTTTTCACCGCACAACGCTTCAATATCCGCCCCCAGCAGGCGTGATGCCTCTATCAGTGAAATCCCTTTCGGGACTTCGCCTCTGCGGCCGGAGGGTTGAAAAATGACTTTGGCCTTATTATCTTCCATGCGTTCTTTTCCTCCTTTTTCAGCTCAATCACGCCTGTCGATCGGCTTTTTAAATTCCCCTAATCCTGCTTCTCCTGCAATTTTCTCAGCTGGCTGATCATTTTAATGGCTTCCTGCACGGCATTGCCGGCCTTTTCTGCATATCCGTCTGCTCCCCAAAGATCAGCCACATCCTGAGTCACAGGCGCACCGCCTAACATGATCGCCACATTGGGATTTTTTTCCTTGATCATCTCAATGACCTTCTTCATACCGACCATGGTGGTGGTCATCATTGCCGACATCGCCACAATTTCCGAATCCGTGCGCATCTGCTCTTCGACAAATTTTTCCAGCGGAACATCGCGCCCCAGATCATGAACCTCAAACCCGCCGACTTCAAACATCAACTTGATAATATTTTTCCCGATATCATGGACATCACCCTGCACCGTGCCGATGACAACCTGGCCCAGATTCTTTACAGACTCCTTTTTAATATGCGGTTTGAGAACGTCCAATCCCGCATATAGGGCATCACCGCTCATCAGCAGCTCAGGAACGAAATACTCCTGTTGATCGTAAAGCTCGCCCACTTTTTCCATGCCTGCCGCCAGACCATCCATAATCGCTTCAAATGCATCCATCCCTTCATCTAGGGCCTTTTGGGCCCACTCCTTTGCCCCGTCCTCATCAAATTCCACCACACATTCGGCCAGATTCTTCAGGATTTCTTCTTTTGTATCAGCGCCCATATTTAATCCTCCTTCGTTACGAAATATTCTGATTTGAGTTTCATTTTTCGCTAATGAAACAAACTTTATCCGATTCTTCCAACGGCCGGGGAGGCTTCTTTACCATATTTGCGTACAGCTTGCACGTATGCCTCCACATTTTCTTTTTTTACGTCCGGCCACAGATCACAGCCCGGCCATACCGCATCGATGCCATCGTCGATACATTTTTTAATCACCGGCTCCACTTCAGAAACATCACCGGTCACCAGGGTGCCGTAAGGATCAAAATTGCCGAACAGCAGGACATCATCTCCCAGCTTTTTACGTGATTCAACCACGTTGTTTTTTTGATCGACGCTTATGGCATCGGCCCCGCATTCATTCATCATCTCAATAATCAAATCGGTGGATCCGCAAATGTGATTGACCGTTGGAATCTGAATCGCAGCAAAAATCTTTTCGAGATTCGGCTGGATAAGCGTTTTCCATACCTTTGGGGAAAGAAGATCGGAGCCGGTACCCATTTCGCGGATGTTCATAAAATCCACCCCTAAGGTTTCGTAATGCTGCGCCACCTTGATGACCAGATCGGTCATTTGCGAAAGAAATGCATCAACGCGCTCTTTGTCCTTGCGCACGCCTTTCAGCAAAAGGTCCAGTTCAATCAGCTGACCCGCCATGGTGAAAGGCCCCAGCACCCATCCGCCCAGTGCAAGGTTGCCGTCAATTTCAGACTTTAAAATTTCAAAGGCTTCATCGACCAGCGGCATGCGCCCGCTGCTGAGAAAGTCATCAGGGATTTCGATTTCATCAAAACTTTTCCATTTGCTCGGCACCGTGGGATAAAGAATGTCTTCGGAACTTTCATAGAGGCTGATGCCCCGGCCCAATGCTTCGGGGATGGTGCACATATCATAGGGAATAATCACGGCATCGAAACCGAAGAGCTCGGCTGTAACCTTGGCAGAACGCGCGAGATTTTCAGCCGACGTATGAACCTGAGCAAATCGGATACCCATCTCGTTGATGGCCTGAATGGTGACCATGCCCATGCCGCTGAAACACGGCATGGTATCCACCGGTTCACGGTGAAAAAGGTTCATCACGCGTTGTCTGGGCGTTAATTCGGACATATAGGACTCCTTTCTGATCTTTGTGTTTGTTGTTTTGCGCTTACCCAAAAGATCACAGGGCTTTAAGCTGGTCCACAAAGTCGGCAAACAGCCTGTAAATCGGATGTTTTGGATCTCTGGGCAGCTTTTTTGTCTCGGCAAAAACAGATGTGGCCAAAAAGGCATCGGCCATCGCCACAGCCGGAAAAATGCGCGCTGCGCCGGCCATGGGGCCGGAAAAGATCATGTCGTGATACATAAAAGAAGAAAGCGCCTCCAGCGCTGCATCTGCTGCGGACCAGCCTTTAAAGCCCCACAGTTCTCTTGCTTGCGACCACATATAGGATCCGTTGCTCGGTGCACTGGCCGCCGGAAATCCCCATTTCTCCTTTATCATGCGATTGGCGATGGCGCAAAAGGCCGTGGCCGGACCGTTCATCACCGAGGTATCTACAAAAATGGACTCAAATTCCGCG
Organism: Desulfobacteraceae bacterium; assembly: GCA_050115755.1. GTDB lineage: Bacteria > Desulfobacterota > Desulfobacteria > Desulfobacterales > JAHEIW01 > JAHEIW01. The sequence continues at coordinate 3,029 of JASFPY010000444.1, forward strand.
CCTGCTTTTTCGATCGCATCCAACAGCCGCTGGGTTCCGGTTAACCGGCCGCTTGGCATCTGGTCCTCCTGATCAAAGGCGACCAGCAAAACATGTTTTACCCCTATTTGTGAAATTTCACGGATCTCTGTTTCGATGTCCTTTTCCCAGACGGTCAGACTGTTGTAAAACATACGATCCAGCAGTCCCTTGTCCGCACAGTATGCCGCCGCCTCCAGCTTGGGTTTCAACACCCAGGCATCGATACAAAAGGGCATCTGGGTTGTCGCTGTCAGAAA
>JASFPY010000445.1:0-3301 GCA_050115755.1 Desulfobacteraceae bacterium
ACTTTCATTGAAGCGGATTTTGCAGCGGAATTCCCCATTTTTTCATGTACTTCCACACGGCCGTGCGGCTGACACCGAGTCGGCGGGCGACCTCCGCTTTGTTCCAGTAACTGGTTTCCAGCAGTTTCATCAGCTCTTCTTTTGACAGGTCCCTGCCGATTCGGATTTTTCTTGCGGAAGTGCCCGTAATTCCTCCCGGGCGGCCCCCGTCCGCGGGCTGTCGAATTTCAATCGGCAGATCCGATATTTCAATCTGATCCCTGTTGCAAAGGACGAAGGCATGCTCTATGGCATTTTCAAGCTCGCGAACATTGCCAGGCCAGGAATGGTCCATAAAAACCCGCATTGCATGCTGGGAGATGCCTTTGATGTCTTTGCCGGTTTTGCGGTTTTGCCGAGCGATGAAATGCCGTGTCAAAAGCGGGATATCCTCTTTGCGTTTTCTGAGAGGCGGCAAATTAATGGGAAAGACCTTCAGCCGATAGTATAAATCATCTCGAAAATGTCCTTCCTGGACGCGGCTGTAAAGATCCCGGTTGGTGGCTGCCATAATCCGGATATTCACCTTGCGGGCTTTTGAATCCCCCACTCTCTCGATTTCACGCTCCTGCAGTACCCGCAGCAGTTTTACCTGGATATATGGGCTGATCTCGCCGATTTCATCGAGGAATACAGTTCCCCCATCGGCCTGCTCAAATCTTCCGGTGCGATTGTGGGTCGCACCGGTAAAGGCACCTTTGACATGTCCGAAGAGTTCGCTTTCCAGCAGCGACTCGGTCAGAGCCGAACAATTGACCGCTATCAGCGGTGAGGTTCTACGCATGCTTCGCTGGTGGATCGCTCCGGCAACCAGTTCCTTGCCGGTTCCGCTTTCGCCCACTATTAATATTGTCGCATCACTGGCGGCGGCGGCATGGATGGACGCAAACACCTTCTGCATCTCATGGCTTTTGCCGATCAGGTTATCCAGACGGTGCTTTTCACCCAACCGGATCAGGGCTTCCTCGGCTTCCTGACGGGCCCGGGATATTTCACTGAGATCGGTGACGGTCTCAACCACACCGATAATCTGTTGATTTTGATCCCGTACCACCCGGGCGTTTTTGATGATCGGCACACTGTGTCCGGCTTTATGCATTAATAAACATTCATTTGCCTCGGATTTTCCCTCCTTAAGAATCTGGCAGCTGCGAATGCCCGAGGGACATGTTTTCCCGAAACACCGGCTGCATTTTAAGATCTGACACGAATTGTCAATGGCCTCCCCGGCCGTATACCCGCTGATACGTTCCATCGAACGATTCCAGGAAGTCACCCGACCGTTATTATCGAGGGTGAAAACACCATCGGCCATGGTGTCGATTATCTTTTCAATAAAATGGATGTTCCAGATTTCGTGGGTTTTTAAGTCCACAACAATCTCCAGCTGGTTTCGGTTTGAACATCAACTAGCGTTACCCGGAGTTGCCCCGCATGGTATTCACCGAAGCCCCGTATGTCAAGCTTACACCAGCCAAATTAGGCGTTATTAAACGTTACATTTTCGTTAAGTAACGTTATCAAATCTCCTTGTCCTAGCCACATGATTATCCAAAACATAAATTCCACGCTCTATAAATATTATTTTTCTTCGCGATTCGAATAGTTTAGAGCAGGATGCGGTTTTTCATGGTTTCAGTCATGTTTTGGCATACATATTGAAATTAAAACGTACAGAAAGATAGTGGATACGGACTTTAACGCATTACCAGAATCATTTTATCTTCTTATCTTTGAACCGATTACGGAAATGGATATCAACTAACCATCAGGATAGAAAGGAGTGTATCATGAAAGCAAGAAACTGCTGTAAAACCATGGAAGCAGAAGTTACGGCCTGGAAGGCCAATGTTTATGATATCGCCCGCAAGATGGAAGAACTGTCCGGTGGTGAAAAAGAAAAGATCCTTCCCCATATCGAGGACCTTCATATCCTCATTGCGGAAATGGATGATCGGATTGAACAAATCCGGGAAAACTGCACCCCTGAGACCTGTATTGACGATATCAGGACCGAACGGGAAGAATTTAGTAAGCATATGACATCACTGCGCGTAAAGGCGGATGAAGCGATACAGATACTCGGGGCCGGGAACTTCGGTGGTTAAGCGGAAGCATCAAACCAGACACCACACATTCAGAGGCGCCCGCGAGGAAACCTGCAGAGTGCCTTGACTGCATGGCAGTCAATTCATTGCACTCGATGGCTCTTTTCGGGCGTTTCTCGCTTTTAGAAAGTGCCGCGGGGATTAAAGCGCAAAGCCAGGGGAGACAACGGCCATGAAAAAAGAAAAATATTTGCATGAAAATGAGTTTGAGAGCGCAATGAGGCATGGGGTGGTATTGGTGGATTTTAACGCCTCATGGTGCGCCCCCTGCCGCGTCCAGGAACCGATAATCAGGCAACTTGCCAGAAAGTTTGAAAATCAAGCAATGGTTACATCCCTGAATATCGATGCAAATCGAGAAACAGCGCTGAAGCTGTGCATCCATAGCATTCCGACGCTGGTTCTTTTCAAGAACGGCAAGGAAATCCAGCGCTTTATCGGTCTTCAGTCTGAAAAATTACTGTCTCAGGCCATTGAAAATGTGCTGGGGTGATTCTTCAAGGACTAAAACCCGACATGAAATGATCAGATAGATCAATTTGCCCGGGAGAAGACCGAATACACCATTTATAAACCGATGGTAGGAGGCATCAGTCCGGGGGAAATTGAAAATCGCTATAAGAATCGAAAATAAAAAAATGATCTAATCTAAAAAGAGGCGCTAACATGGTAAAAAATATTTTGGAGATTGAGGACAACAATTTTGATTCTGAAGTGTTACAGTCAGACAAGCCTGTTTTGGTTGATTTCTGGGCCCCCTGGTGCGGGCCGTGCAAGGCCATCGGGCCGGCGGTTGAAAAACTCGCCGATATTTACGCCGATGACTTTCGTTTCACCAAATGCAATGTAGACCATAATCCAACCACACCTGAAAAATACGGCATCAGGGCCATACCGACCCTGATGTTTTTTAAGCAGGGACAGCTGGTAGATAAAATCACCGGCGCAGTGGCCCCCACCCAAATTGAAGAATCCATAAAAAAAATTTTATCAGGGACTGAACCCGCGACACCTTTCATTGTCCAATGAAAGATTCCAATCCCAAAGCGGTCCAAAAAGGAGTAAATCTATGTTTTTGCCGCCCGGGAAGCCCGAGGCAAATTTGATACCAGTTGAGCTGCTGAGACTCAACACTAACTAATCTAAAGGCAATC
>JASFPY010000446.1:0-3299 GCA_050115755.1 Desulfobacteraceae bacterium
GGTCAAAGCCGGCGAGTAAACGGCAACCCCCGCACTGGACCCCATCATACCGGTAATCTGAGGGATCAGCCCTGAAGCAGCCGTATTACGGTAAAACATGCCGGCAACGCCTTTGGATGCGAAAAAACCTTCGTGCAGCCGTCCGCCGCCGGAGTCATTTAAAGCCACCAGAGGCGCCTTGACTTTTATGGCTTCATCCATAATACGGCAGATTTTTTGCCCGTGAATGGTGCCGACGGACCCGCCAAGGACCGTAACGTCCTGGGCATAGGCAAACACGAGGCGGCCATCTATGTTGCCGTAGCCGGTAACCACACCATCGCCGGGCACCTTCTTTTCCTGCATGCCAAAGTCTACGGACTGGCTTTCGGCTAATTTGTTAACCTCCACAAAACTGTCCGGATCGAAAAGCCGGCTCAGGCGCTCCCTGGCGGTCAATTTGCCCCTTTCGTGATGACGGTCGACTGCCTTCTGGCCGCCGCCGATTTCGGCCTGTTGCTCAAGCGCCGCCAGCCTTTCCAATTCACTCCGATGTGTTTTGGATTTCGTCATGGTCGATTATCCTTTTTGAATTATAGAAGTGGTTTTAAACATTAAGAAGGTCAGAATCTAAGCTTTGGGGCTTATCGGCACTGCTTGCAATCTGTATACTGTATACCAGATAAAACTGTCAATTGTTTTTCAGGACGTTTGCAGGGTTTAAGTCCTTGAATTTGATAAATGAAAAGCGCTTAATAAATCACAGCTTGACATCCGGTTGATTTTGCTCATATGACCTCCTGAGCAGACAGTTGATATCTACGAAAGGAGAAATTGAGCATGACCGGTAAAAAGGGGAATTTTTCAAGAAGAGATTTTATAAAAACCGCCGGTTTCGCAGGTTTAGGATCGGCAGTCATACCGTTAAGCACTTTGAAACAAGCGCATGGGAGTGCTGCAACGCAAAAGCCCGAGCAAATGATTGTGCCGACGCGACCATTTGGAAAAACAGGCGAAAATGTTTCGATCCTTGCACTGGGCGGTGTATTAAAACCTTCTGACCAGCTCGTATTCAGGCAGGCCTTTAAAATGGGCGTCACCTATTGGGATACGGCCGATTCATATGGATGGGGTAAAAATGAAAAGGCAATCGGAAAATATTTTGCCAGGTTCCCCGACGATCGCAAAAAAGTGTTTTTGGTAACTAAGGCAGGCACTTCGAATCCAGACAAATTGAACGAGAAATTAGATACCTCCCTTCAAAGAATGAATACGTCCTATGTCGACCTGTATCTGATTCATTACGTGAGTGATGTAAAAAATGAGCTGACAGATGCAGTCAAGACCTGGGCTGAAGAAGCCAGATCCAAAGGAAAGATTCGTTTTTTTGGATTCAGTGCTCATAAAAATATGGAAAACAGTATGCTTGCGGCAGCGAAACTGGGTTGGATAGATGGCATAATGATGAGTTACAATTACAGGCTAATGGTAAAAGATAAAATGAAAAGAGCAGTTGATGCCTGTGTTAAGGCCGGAATCGGATTGACCGCCATGAAAACACAGGCTACTTTTTCTGCAAACTTCTATGCGTCGATCGGCTCTGAAACCGATGATGTCCTGAAAATGACCGAAAATTTTCTAAAAAAGGGATATACCGCTGAACAGGCGAAACTCAGGGTGGTGTGGGAAAATCCAAATATCGCCAGCATCTGCTCGGCGATTTCGAACATGACGATCCTGCAGGCCAATGTGGCTGCGGCTTTGAACAGGCAAAGCCTGTCCGCAGGCGACAAACAACGCCTGGAGCAATATGCGCAACAAACTGCTCCCGGATATTGTGCCGGCTGCGTAAATATATGCGAATCAGCCGTCGATCCTGACATTCCCATTGGTGACATACTGCGGTATTCCATGTACCACCACAGCTATGGAGATCGAGAGACGGCCTTAACCTTATTTAACGAGCTGCCTGCAGATATTAAGGCAAATATACTTAAGGCCGACTATTCTAAAGCTGAAAAATATTGCCCCCAAAAAATTCAAATCGGTACAATCTTAAAAAAAATACACCAAGATTTAACTTAAGCAGGTGCATTTTGGCCGCGCCGAGAACTTAGGGTTTCATATATTCTAAATTGAATTTAATGTTACATTTTGGAGGCTAAAACATGGGAAATTTAGGGAACATAGGTATCTTTTTTGCCGGTTTTTTTGGTGGTTTCGGAATCTTCTTTATTGGTTGTGCCTTCCTCTGGTGGTGCTCGCTTTATGCAAAATTAAATCTGCCAAAACGAAAAGAAGCATAAATAGTCTGAGGTTTTGGGGAATTTCCCATAATCTGTAACCCCGGAGGGCATCTGTGGATCATCAACTGTTATTGAATCAAACTAAAAATAATATTTGTACGCTGACCATCAACCGGCCGGAAAAGAAAAATTCCCTTTCTCTCGAATTGGTCGAACTGCTCGAATCCACCTTGAAGAAGCTGGCTGAAGACGATACGGTTCGGGCCGTAATCCTGTGCGGGGCAGGGGATCAGGCTTTTTGTTCGGGGTTTGATATTGGCGCTTTGCCCACACAATCCAAAACGGACGCCGACCAAAGATTAAAATCGTTGGATAAGGTTGAATCGCTGTTACAAAGCCTGGTTAGCTTTCCATACCCGGTTATTGCCATGCTGAACGGCTTTGCTTTTGGTCTGGGATGCGAACTGGCTGTGTGCTGTGACATACGCATTGGTGCGGAGGATATTCGCATGGGAATGCCACCGGCCAGACTCGGCCTGGTTTATCCATGGTCCGGATTACTGCGTTTTGTCCAGTGCATCGGGTTGCAAAGCACCAAAGAAATATTTTTTACCGGACATACCTATACCGGCCTGCGGCTCAAAGAGCTCGGGCTGGTAGATTATCTTTTACCCGGGGGTGATTTGGAAACATTTACCTATGCCATGGCCGAAGAAATCGCCGGAAATGCGCCTCTGGCCTTAAAAGGCATAAAAAAAGTCATCAATATGCTGATGAGGTCCAGCCATTTGAACGAAACCCAATCCAGAGAAGCACAGGCGATCTTCAGAGCTGTCCTGTTGAGCGAAGATATGCAGGAGGGGCAGGTTGCATTTATGGAAAAGCGAAAACCGCAGTTCAAGGGAAAATAGCACCGGCTTATAGATCCTCACGAAAATACGCCAAGATCTTAAGTTATTTGTAACGCATTTAATTCTCACGGCTCTCAAATGAAAAAAATAACTTCAGCTAAAATCCAATTCTAATAACGATTAACCAATAACCAATAACTCCTAATTGAGCGGTTATCGCTCA
>JASFPY010000447.1:0-3295 GCA_050115755.1 Desulfobacteraceae bacterium
AACTGGCGTCTGGTGAAGATTGGTACCACTCAGGGACAACGCAAATTGTTCTTTAAATTAAAGAAAGAAAAGCAAAAGCTGATCGATGATGGATTTGATCCCAAGCCCAAACTGCTTTCTGAAAGGCTGGGTGTTTCCGAGCGCGAAATCGTTGATATGGACCAGCGACTGGATGGCTGGGATGTTTCATTGGATGCGCCGCTAAAGGAGGATTCGGACACCGAAAGAATTGAATTCTTAAGTACGCGCACCGAATCCATTGAGGATCAGGTATCCAAAAAGGAAATTGAATTTCTGCTCCATAATAAAATTGCCGAGTTCCGCAAAAAAATGACACCCCGGGAGCTCGAGATATTTGATCTGCGCATTTTTTCGGATAATCCGGTGACATTACAGGAGATCGGCGACCGTTATGGAATATCCAGAGAGCGGGTTCGGCAGGTTGAAAAAAATATCATTAAGAAAATGAGGGAATTTTTTAAGCGCGAAATTCCTGATTTTGCTTCTTACACGGAATCCAGCACAGCGGATTAAAGCACCGGTTGATCTGGAATCGTTTTATAGGATATAGAGTTGTATGAGTGCATTACGATTAGCGGTCACACTATTTTTAGTGGTCGTTTTTTTTATCGGCGGGTGTGCGGCCATTTCCAATCAAAAAACGCCTTCCACATTTGATCGTCCCCAAATTGATCGACCCGAAAACCAGTATTATTACTTCACCGAAGCCGAGATTCAGAGAAAGAAGGGCAACCTGGTAAAGTCCATCGAGTTGCTCAAAAAGGCCATCGAATTGGATCCGGATTCCCTATATCTCAAGCGCGAACTGGCCACAGTGTATCTGCAGAACAAAGAAGATGAAAACGCCATCCGTGTGCTTGAGGGTATCATTAAAGCACACCCCAACGATGTCAGGTCTCTCATTATATACGGCGGTATCAAACAGGTGCAAAAAGATGCCCCGGCTGCCATAAATGCCTATGAGAAGGTTATTGATGCAGACCCGAAACAGGAAAAAGTATACGCACTTCTGGGTGGATTGTATATCGAAGCCGAAAAATTCGAACAGGCCGAACGTGTTTTTAAACAAATGATTGAAAATTTTCCGGGAAGTTATGCCGGGCATTTTTACCTGGGGAAAGTTTATGCCAAACAGGGCAAGTCCAAAGAGGCAGAGAGAGAATTCAAACGCACATTAGAAATTGAACCCGAGCTTTTGGAGCCGCGCTATGAGCTTCTCGAACTTTACAAGGATAAAAAGAATACCGAGGAAACACTAAGGATTTATAAGGATATCTTAAAGCGCAATCCGAGCAACATCCGAGCTTCCATGGAGCTTGGATATTACTACTATTCCCATGGCAAAGCGGCTCAGGCCGAAGAAATTTTTAAAAAATTAGGCCAGCGCAGCACCGTTGAGTTTGAAGTCATTGTTAGAATCATTCAACTCTATCTTGACAAGAAAAAATACGATGAGTGCATTGTGATTCTGGAGGGGATGCTAAAAGCCGTGCCCGACAGCCCGGAGATAAACCATGTTGCCGGTATCGCTTTTTATGGAAAAAAAGATTATCCGTCTGCATTGAAGCATTTCAAAAAAGTCACTCCGGAGTCTCGATTTTACGAAGATGCCGTCATTCATGCGTCCTATATTTTATCTGAAAGCAAGCAAAACGAAGAAGCGATTAAACTCTTACGTGACGCCATTGAGGATGAACCCCAAAACGCGGAATTCAAGTATTATCTGGGAACCTTCTATGAAGATTCGGAGCAGTTTGATAAAGCCGAGGAATTCATTCAGGCGGCCATTGAATTAGACGCTGAAAATCCGCGGTATTATTTCCGACTGGGTGTAGTTTATGACAAATGGAACAAAAAAGAGGATTCCATGGCAACCATGCGCAAAGTCATCAAACTGGACCCCAAACATGCCAACGCTTTGAATTACCTTGGATATACTTATGCCGACCTGGGTAAGAATCTGGATGAGGCAGAACAGCTGATCAAAGAGGCGCTAAAATACAAGCCCGACGACGGTTATATTACAGACAGTCTGGGTTGGGTGTATTATAAAAAAGGTCAATTTGAAAAAGCGCTGCAATATCTGCAAAAAGCGGTGCAATTGGTTCCGGATGACCCCATTATGCTGGAGCATCTGGGTGATGCCTATCTTAAATTAAATGATAAAACCAATGCACTGAAGTATTACCAGAAGGCATTAAAAAATAAAGAAAAAGATAAAGAAGAACTCGAAAAAAAGATTCGCGCAATCTCCCCTGATGGTTCCTGACCGATATGAAATGGTATCGGATTATTATTCCCCTAATCACCGCTCTTTTTATCTCGGGCTGCGCTGTTTTCAGGCCCGCCATAGAGTTGGAAATTACCCCTGCCGGGAAGGTCAACGAGGTTCGTGACCTGCTTTTGGTTCTCGAAACCAAAAATGATTCCCTCAAGAACTTCAAAGGAATCGGTAATATCCAGATCAGGCAAAATGGCCGTCTTCAGCTTGATCAGCGGGTGGCCTGGATCGGCGAAAAACCGCTGAAACTCAGTATTGCGGTGCTGATTTCCGGTTACCCTGCAGTCAAATTAGCGACCGACGGCAAATGGCTATACTATCTGGAGGTTCACGGGCAGGATACGGCATTTCAGAAATTTCAGGCAAGTGATCCGAGTTTAAAAAAACTCATTTCAATTCCCATTGCTTCCAGTGATGTGATTACGCTTTTAGCCGGCCAAATTCCGATGCCCGAATTCGATTCGGCCTCATTAATTGAAGAAAAGGCGCCGCCGGGTTATGTTCTGGTTCTCAAAAAAAAATGGTGGGGCGTCCGTCAGAAAATATATTATGATCAAAGCCTATCCGAAGTTCGCCGGGTTGATGTATTCCATCGATCCGGCTCATTGAAATATCGCGTCGAAATCGAAAGAATGCAATCGATAAGCGGATTTCAGGTACCTTTACAATTAAGGCTGCTAACCCATGATGGGGCCGATTGCCTCTTGAATATTGATCGGTACTGGGTAAATGTTGATGTGCCGCCTGATGTGTTTGTGCTGACGCCACCAAAATAGTCAAAAATCAGATTATTTCGGAACTTACGGTCGCATAAGCTATCTCAAAATTTAGGTATCACTTAATCCGGTTTACCGGTTGCCGGTTTATCCGGTTAGGCCCGCTTAAAAGGGATGAATGACTGATTTTATATGCCCGGTAAACGGGCTAACGGGCAACGGGCTCAACCCTAAGCCGGTAAACTTATTCTGGTGATGAAAAGTAGTTTATATTGTA
>JASFPY010000448.1:0-3278 GCA_050115755.1 Desulfobacteraceae bacterium
CCAAAAATCGGTAATAACCGAAACAGAACCCAATGACGCCTACAAGCAGGGCATGGAAATTCCATCCGGAATTTTGACAGGAACGCTGTCCGGTGAAGATCGTCAGGATTATTTCCGTTTTGAACTGGATCCCGGCAGTATCCTGAATCTGGATTTTACAGCCGGAGATGACAGTGAGAATTTGAAAATCGCGCTGCGAAATTTCGAAGGCAACGAGTTGTGGAATTCGGGTGAAATAAGCTCCGGAGCCGTCAAATCTACTCGGATGCTGCTGAACAATCTATCCGGAGGGATCTACTATGCGGTTGTCTATGCCGGAATCGGCCCGTATAAGCTGGATCTCTATATCGAAATGCAGAATGATGCCGGATCGGGGACCGATGCCGGGGATAAGATCACCAAAGCCATTGCCTTGGAACCGGGCAGTTCCTTTTTTGGTGAAATGGGCGTCTTTGACGAAGAAGACTGGTATCGGTTTGACATCCCTGCCGGTCATATTCTCAAGCTCTCATTCAGCCCGGATGCGAGCAGTGAGGCGATGAAGTTTTCACTGAGAAGTTTTGAGCGAAGTGAAGTCTGGTATTCGGGTGTGGTCCCGGCCGGGGAGACAAGATCCAAACGGGTGATGATGAACAACGCATCCGGTGGCACCTATTACCTGCAGGCATATTATGGCAGCGGCCATTACGGATTCGGGATTTTCATTGAAAGCCAAAACGACGCGGCTTCCGGGACCGATGCGGGCGACAAAATTGCCGAAGCCTTCAAAATTATACCGGGCCATTTTTATTCCGGGGAATTGGGGGGCTATGATCAAAGCGACTGGTATCGATTCGATATCCCCGCGGGCAGTGTTTTAAAAATGACGCTTTCAAATTACAAAGAGAATACGCCGATGAGTTTTTCCTTCCGCAATGTTGACGGTGTCGAAGTCTTGCGGTTGGATGATATAAAGCCCGGAGACAAAAGCACCACCCGGATGCTGGTGAACAACACAACCGGAGGCATCTACTTTTTGGAAGCATTTGACGGTAGCGGCTCCTATGAATTTGGGATTTATTCGGAACAGCAAAACGATGCCGGTCTAAATTCAGATGCCGGCGACCGAATTTCGGAAGCCACTAAAATCACATCGCAGCGCACGATCACCGGTGAGCTGGGAGGCCTTGATCAAGAGGACTGGTATACATTCTCACTTTCTGAGGGAAAAGCAATTCGATTTACTTCCGATACAGATGGAGAACCCTTGAAGCTGTCCATGGGCAATGTGGCCCGCAAAAAGGTGGTTTACACGGCTGAATTGACACCGGGTGTAACCGAGACTTTCGAGGTTCCTAAAGATATTCAGCCACCTTACTTTTTAAGGATTTACGACGGTAGTAGTAAATATAGTTTCGAAATCAAGTGAAACCTCAACGGCCTTGCTACAACAAACCTCCCGAAGATTTCAGTTAAGTAGGCTGCGTTGGATACAGCCACATTTGGAGCAATGGAGTGATGGAGTAATAGAGTAATGAAAAAAACTGCCAGAACGAATCAATAATTACCAACACTCCAGCACTCCGATACTCCATTACTCCATAATGACTCTTTGTGAAAGGGATTGTTACGCAATTATAGCGGCTTCAGACTTCTTCCCGTCGATCTTAATGGTGAGCGGTTTCTTGAGGATGACGTGTTTAAGATAGCGGGTTTCATTTTTTGCCGGCAGCGACCGCAGCCATTTCCAGTCAATAAAATCTTTGCCGCCTTCCGATGTGTTTAGATAGCTGATTCCCAGAGATGTAATGTTGTGAAAGAAGTGGGAACCCTGGGATGGGTCCGCCTTGAGGCCTTCGATGGTTGTCTCAACAATAGCACCGACTCCAGAGATGTCTGTCCAGCGCACCGGTATTCCCAGCCAGCGGTCGGCAGATCCCCAGCGCCCCGGTCCGATGAGCAGGTATTTTCGCTTGCGCGGGATCATCTCCTTGTTGATATTTCCGATTTCGCTGGCGATTTCCATGGTTCGGGCCGCATCAAAAGTATCCGGATTTACAAAGATAATATCTTCAATTTCTTGAAATTGTCCGTTTCCGAGGGCCATGGTGGAATAACAGAAGGCTTTGGAAATATCCTCGTCACCGATTTCAACTTCCAGATTGTATTGACTGACGGCCATCGGCCTGATCTGCAGCAACTGAAACGATGGTTTTTCGTCTGCATCAAACGGCATGTCAACGGCAAACTCGATCTCCACGGGGCAGCCCATGCCCTGTCGGCCGATCGTCAGAATTGCGCTCAGAATTCCGGCCAGCGGCAGGGATTGATATTTTAAAACGTTGGCAAAAGTGCATACCGGATAGCCGGATGCCTGGATTCCATCGCGGATTCGATGATCCTGGGCAGAGTAAGTGCTGCACAGATGTCGTACCGGAGCATCGTTGATGGTTTCATCAATGTTCAGTTTTTCGAGCGTGGCCTCTTCATTGGAGTCGAGATCATTGGGAAAACCGGCCATTTTGAGTGCATAGAAGAAACGCTGTGAATTTTGCAGAATATCATCGACCGTTGAAAACTGGGGAAGAAATTGTGGATATTTCGGTGAAAAGCGCAGGGCAACACCGCCTTCAACCACGATTTTTCCCAGCCCGAGCGCTACATGTGCCAGCCCATCTTCGGGTTTCATATATGAAATAGGGTAGTAATTATAGGACTGGGCAATTCCGGAAATTGCCGGATAAAAATAATCGCCATATATCTTTCCAGTCAACTGTTGAATGATGATCCCCATTTTTTCGTCTTCTGTGCGATGGAACGTGTTTTTGACATATGCACGCGCGTTTTCGCAATATGTTGAGGCATAAACCAGCTTGATCGCCAGAATGAGCTGCTTGACCCGTTCGAGCAGGTCCGGATGGTTGTTGGGGATCATGTAGGTTCTATATATGCCGGCAAAAGGCTGGAATTGCGCATCTTCGAGCAGACTCGATGAGCGCACAGCCAGAGGAAAACCGGCGTGAGTTAAATACTGCTCGAGGTTGTGTCTAAGTAACCCAGGCACCTGAGCAGCTTTAAATAAGCGGATAACCTTTTCATCTTTGAAATCTCCGGTAGCCACATCCTCAAGGTTATTTTTGCTGATAAACGAATCAAACCCTTCGGTTGAGATCACCAGTGTTTTGGGGACCGCGATATTGACATCATTAAACTTTTCCAAAAATTGGGGGCTGTGTTTCAGGCGGGTGGCCATAAAGGCCAATCCCCTGGCTTTGCCTCCCTGGGAGCCTTTGCCGATT
>JASFPY010000449.1:0-3276 GCA_050115755.1 Desulfobacteraceae bacterium
GCGATCGGTTAGATCTTTGGACACCCCCACGATCAAAAACGCTTTCGGACCATTAACGCTGCCGAGCACAACAATACCGGATTTAATCTTTTCTTTGAGCCTGTCGGCCAGATCTCGCAGCGCAGCAGGATTATCCACCGTTACCTTCTGGATCAAAGCCCTGGTATCATTAATCGTTTGAACGGCTTCGCCTCCGAGTTCAGCTGCGCCGGAAGCCATTTCAGCCTTGAGATGATCAATCTCTTTTTCGAGCGCCTTTAAATCATTTAGTATCTTTTCGATTTTAGGCGCCAGGGCGCCGGGCTTTTCTTTGACCAGATGAGCGGCCTGCTCAAGCATCCTGGAAGTCTTCTGCACATACTCGAGTGCGCCCTGGCCGGTTAAGGCTTCAATCCGCCGGACACCGGAGGCGATACTGGATTCGCTGACAATTTTAAAAAGCCCGATATCACCGGTTTGGCGGGTATGCGTCCCACCGCAAAGCTCTTTGCTGAAATTGGATAAAGAAATAACCCGGACGCGCTCGCCGTATTTTTCTTCAAAAAGCGCCGTGGCCCCCGAGTCAAAAGCCGCTTCAGCTTCCATCTCTTCCGTCTCGGTGGGAACGTTGTCCCGGATCCGGCGATTGACCCGCGTTTCGATTTCCGCGAGGGTCTCGGGGTCTACCGGGGAAAAGTGGGTAAAATCAAAGCGCAATCGGTCCGGCGCGACCAGCGAACCGGCCTGTTTAACGTGCTCGCCGAGAACCTCTCGCAAAACGGCATGCAAAATGTGAGTGGCCGTATGATTCAAGGCAGTCGCCTTGCGCTTGGCCCCATCGACACTCAGCGTTACTTTTTGGCCCTTTTTTATTTTTCCGGCGATGATATTTCCCTTGTGAATGATAAGCCCGGTGGGATCTTTGATCGTATCCACCACCTTCATCTCAAAATTTTTGGCGGTGATTTTACCGCTATCACCGACTTGGCCACCGGACTCCGCATAGAAAGGGGTTTCATCCGTAACCAGCTCAACGGATTGGCCCGCAACGGCCTCGGCAATTTCGCTGCCTCCTTCGACGATGAGTTTGACTTTCGAATCGCTGGTCAGCATCTCGTAGCCGCGAAACTCGGGTTTGAATCCCCGGGCCGATAATTTTTTATATGCATCGCTGATGCTCGCAAAGGTAGCCACGGAACGGGACCTGGCACGCTGCGCGTCCATGGCACTGTCAAATCCCTCCAGGTCGAGACTCATGTTTTCATCCCGGACCACATCCCTGACGATATCCACCGGAAAACCATAGGTGTCATAGAGTTTGAAAATGACATCACCGGGCACCCGGGTTTCGCCCCTGGTCTTGATTTCAGACAGCGTGTCGTTTAACAGCTTCAAACCCGTGTCCAGCGTCTCAAGGAATCGCACCTCTTCATTCTTAATGATGTTGGTGATAAAGGCAGCGGCCTCGGAAAGCTCGGGATAGGCGGGCTTCATAATATCAAATACCACTGCCGCGGTTTTATGCAGAAACGGGCGGCTCAGACCGATATTGCGCCCGTAGCGAATGGCCCGGCGCAAAATGCGACGCAGCACATATCCCCGGCCCTCATTGGCGGGCATAATGCCGTCACCGATCAGAAACGCAGCCGCCCGGCTGTGATCCGCGATGACTTTCATCGCCACATCGGTTTCGCGGGATTTGCCGAATCGCCGTTGCGCCAAATCCTCTGTCTGCCGGATGATGGGCAGGATAAGGTCCGTATCAAAATTGGTCGGCACGTCCTGAATGATCGAAACGATGCGCTCAAGCCCCATGCCGGTATCGATGCTGGGTTTTGGCAGCGGTGTCATCTTGCCGGAGGCGTCACGGTTGAATTGCATAAACACCAGGTTCCAGATCTCCAAATAGCGATCGCACTCACAGCCCACCGCACAATCCGGTCTATCACATCCATATTCTTCGCCGCGGTCGATGAGAATTTCCGAACAGGGACCGCAGGGTCCGGTATCTCCCATAGACCAGAAGTTGTCTTCTTCCCCAAACCTGACAATGCGGTCATCCGGCAGGCCGATATTTTTTCGCCATAGCTCGTAAGCTTCATCGTCGTCAAGGTAAATGGAACCGTACAATTTGTCTCCCGGCAATCCGTAACCATTGGTTAGCAGATCCCAGGCGAATTCAATGGCGCCCTCTTTAAAATAATCCCCAAAGGAAAAGTTGCCCAGCATTTCAAAAAAAGTATGATGGCGCGCGGTATAACCGACATTTTCAAGATCGTTGTGCTTGCCCCCGGCGCGCACGCATTTCTGAGATGTGGTCGCCCTGAGATAATCCCTTTTTTCTTCACCGAGGAATACCCGTTTAAACTGAACCATACCTGCATTGATAAACAGCAACGTCGGATCGTCCTGAGGCACCAGTGACGAGCTGCGAACAATCCGATGCTCGTGCTTTTTAAAATAATTTAAAAACTGGGTGCGGATCTCATTGCCGGTCATTGATCTCTCCACTTCAATCTTTCTTCTCCTGTTCGTTGTCGGTTTCCGTTTTTGCCGGACCGGACAATCCCAGTGACTCTCTGGCCTTGAGGTAAATGGATTCGTAAAGGTCAGGGTTGTCCTTCAGAAATTTTTTGACGTTCTCGCGCCCCTGTCCGATGCGTTCGCCGCCATGGGAGTACCACGACCCGCTTTTTTCGATAATGCCGGCTTCAACGCCCACATCGATTAAATCACCGGGTTTTGAAATACCTTCCCCGTACATGATGTCAAACTCAGCGTCAGTAAATGGCGGTGCCATTTTATTTTTGACCACCCGTACCCGCGTGCGGTTGCCAACCACCTCCTGCCCGTCTTTGATCTGCCCGATTCGCCGGATGTCGAGCCTGACGGAGGAATAAAATTTCAGTGCATTACCGCCGGTTGTGGTTTCGGGGTTTCCGAACATCACGCCGATTTTCATCCGAATCTGGTTAATAAAAATAATCGAGGTCATGGTTTTGCTGATCGTGCCGGTTAGCTTGCGCATCGCCTGGGACATCAGCCTGGCTTGAAGCCCCATATGGGAGTCACCCATCTCGCCCTCAATTTCCGCGCGCGGCACAAGGGCGGCCACCGAGTCGATCACCAGGATGTCAATGGCACCGCTTCTGACCAGCATATCCGCAATTTCAAGTGCCTGCTCGCCTGTGTCCGGCTGGGCAACGAGCAGATCGTCGCAATTGACCCCGAGTTTTTTGGCATAGGCGGTATCAAGCGCATGTTCCGCATCGATAAAGGCGGCAATGCCGTCTTTTT
>JASFPY010000450.1:0-3276 GCA_050115755.1 Desulfobacteraceae bacterium
GATGGCCGGGAATAGAAACTCGGAAGATATGGCACCCGCACATATGAATTTCTGTAAACAATGGATGGGGATGAAAAACAGTCCTTGTTCCTCCATAAAGCTATATCGATGTTGATTATAAACCGGCTTCCATACATAAAAAAGCGTTTTGATTGTAACCTGAAAGCATTCATCCGCGCTAATAAAGACAACCGCAACATTGAAATCAATTGGTTGGGGGAAATTGTCCGTTGAAAAGCTTTTGCCTCAGATCGAGAATGCCATCAGCCGTGCCGGAGATGAGGGTGAAGACCTGATCGACCATACGTTTCGCCAGGTGGCACTTTTGATCCTGTTATGGACTGGGGTTTATATCGTTGCCCGGCTGGTGGTAAACTATTTTTCGTAAAAAAGGACGGATTCGGACAATCAGAAAGAAATGGACGGCCGTTACGCGGAGCGGCATTGATTCATAATCTGGGTTTCACATTTGGGCTTCTGATTTTTCCTTTTCATTGCGGGCCAGCTCTTCGGTGGCGCGTTCGAACTCGGCGATCACCTGGGCGCCCAAAAGAAAGATAATCGAGGCGATTTCAATGCTGAGCAGCACCACCACCGCGGTTGCAAACGAACCGTAAATGACGCTGACCAGGGAGAGCTTTTCGAAATACCACACCAGCACGTGCCGGGTGATCTCCCACAGAATGGCGGCGGTGGTCCCACCGAGCAGCGCGTGGCGAATGGTGATTTGCCCGAGCGGCATGACGAGATACAATGATGTCAGCATTAATATCAGACCTGCAATCCCCACCAGGTAAAGCCCAATCCCGGAAGCCCATGCCAGACCGAAGCTTTTGCCGAAAATGGTCAGCGTTTCGCCTTCGATCGAGTCCAGCACGCCGGCAATGATCGTCACGATCACAATTCCAACCCCCATTAAAATCATGTATATGTACGGGATAATTGCGGAGATCAGAAAATGGCGCCGGTGGGTTTTGATGCGGTGATAAAAGATGACGGACATGGCGTTTTCCAGCATGCTAAAGGCCATTGAGCTGAAAAACAGCATGACGCCAATACCGATAATGCCGACAAACTGCCGATATTGTAAGAAGGCCACCACTTCGGCGGCTATTTTTTCCGCATGACCGGGGACAATTAATTCCAGCTCCCTTATGATGATTTCTAATAATTTTTCCTGCTCGATAAATTGTGAAAGCCCGATTAAAATCAGCGTCAGCATGGGGATAATAGACAACAGGGTATTGTAGGCAACCCCTCCGGAAAGAAGCAAGCCCTGATTGCGCTTAAACCCCTTCAATACCCGCCACATAAATTTGCCCGGATGCCGCAGCACTTTTCTTGAGTATTTCCTAGAATTCGTCATGCGTTATGTTTTATCCAGCTTTAGATCTTTAAGAACGGCAAATTTATTGGGGGCTGACTCACGCGTGCAACCGCAATCTCCCCGGTTGAGATCCGACCCGCATTGGGAGCATAGTCCCTTGCAGTTATCATTGCATATTGGCTGCAGGGGTAATGCCATCACGACCTGTTCCTGGATCCCGTGTTCAAGATTGATTTCTTCCCCTTTAAAATAGAACATCCCGATTTCCTCCGCCCTTAACTCAATCTCCTCATCTTCAAAGACATCCATCATGTCCGGTATTTCTTTGGTGTAGGTTAACTCGAAATCGGACATCAATGGGCTATCAAAATCTTTCAGGCAGCGACTGCAGGGCTGGCGAACGCTGGTCCAGAATGTCCCCTGCACCTCAAAAAGTTCCCTGACTCTAAATGCTTTTAATCGGATAGTTAAGGGCTTGAGGAATTCACACTCCCGCTTTTTAACCATTTCGGCGATTATCGGAAAGACCCGCGGATCTTCTTCAAACTCATGGATAAACTCTTTTTCCTTGAGCTGTTCGACATGCAGAATCAAATTTTTCATTTTCTGGCGGGGTCGCAACATGAGCACTCGCGAATCATTAGAAGTGATTTCAAAACCTCAGATCAGGTTCAAGGGCAAGGCGTCAGGCCGATCCGCCGTCGCCCTCCAACGAGCGTCGGGTTATGGCGGGACAAGTCGGGAAAGCGCAGCATACATTGAGTATGTGAGCATTTGCCGGAAGCCTGCAACGCAGCCATTGGGCCTTAGATGGGTTTTTGAAACCACTTCTATGCAAATTCCATAAAGGGTTCAGGTATTTCTTTGATAGAGCTATTCAATATGATAATGCAAATTTTTCGGTTAATCAAATGCCCATTTTATCCGTTTCAAATTAAATTGTGAATTGGCGCTCACTTTGATATATCCTCCATATGAACTCAGGCCCGCAAAAAGAAAATGAGAAGTCCGGGGCAACCTCAGAAGACGCAAAGGAAAAACCCATTTCAGAATGCCGTCGCTGCGGCACCTGCTGCAGGAAGGGCGGCCCCGCATTTCACCGCGCCGATAAAGCGCTGATCGAAAAGGGTGTGATCCATTCCAAATATCTCTACACCATCCGCAAGGGTGAATTGGCCTATGACAATATCAGACAGCGTCTGGAACCGGTTAGTTCCGATGTCATAAAGTTAAAGGGAAAGGGTAAGAGCTGGACCTGTATTCTTTTTGATGAAAAACAAAATGCCTGTACCATCTATGATAATCGACCGATCCAATGTCGTGCCCTCAAATGCTGGGATACCAAAGCGATTGAAGATCTGTATGCGCAAAAGCGCCTGCAGCGCGAAGACTTGATCGCCGATATCGAAGGGCTGTGGGGTTTAATTAAGGACCATCAGGCGCGCTGCAACTACGAAGCCATTCAGAAACTGGTGGACGCGATAAACAGCGACAGGGGGGAAGACGCCCGGCAAAAGCTTGCGGAAATCATTCAATTTGATATTGAAATACGGAAACTGGTGGTATCCCGGGGCGGGCTGGACGTGGAAATGCTAGATTTTTTGTTCGGTCGGCCACTGAAGCAGACGCTGAGAAATTTTGGTTTAAAGGTTCTGCAGAAGGAAAAGAAAACGATAGAATTCCTTAAAGATGGTAAAAGTTCCCCATTTTTTTAATTTGAAACGCCCAATTTAAGGAGTTCCTGAAATGAGCGATTGTCGAGGTTGCCGCAGCTACAAGGAAGATGTTGTTCCGCTATAGTTACCTATGCGGGACGGCATCTGACGCCGTAGATGCAGTAAGATCGGCAATCCCGAAGGGTTTCAAATTAAAAAAATTAAAAACGATAGAATTCCTTAAAGATGGTAAAAGTTCCCCATTTTTTTAATTTGAAACGCTCAATTTAGGGA
>JASFPY010000451.1:0-3271 GCA_050115755.1 Desulfobacteraceae bacterium
TTTGAAATGCTCACGTACTTCGTGTACGCTCCGCTTTAAAAGCGAATCGCGCCTTGCCTTCAGACAAGATCTAACCCTTAAAATCCAGTTCTCACAATTCAGAAAGGGAAAATGGATTTACCAGACAGCCGGAATGCCGGAATATATATTCACATTCCGTTTTGCGTACGGAAATGTCCGTATTGTGATTTTTATTCAGTAACCGATTTGGCGCTGAAGCCGCGGTTTTTGAAAGCGCTGATTGCTGAAATGAAACGCATTTCTGCCGAAGGGCTCTGCTTTGATACGCTGTATATCGGCGGCGGGACACCGTCCGTTTATGGCCATCATGATATCGGCAAAATCCTCAGTGCCGTTTCCGAAAATTTCGATTTAAAACCTGAATCTGAAATGACCATTGAGGTCAATCCCGGCACGGTATCCCTCGAGCAACTCAAGGGCTACCGGCAAGCCGGCATTAACCGCATCAATATCGGCGTGCAATCCTTTTTACAGGACAATCTCGATTTCCTGGGGCGCATTCATACCGCCGCAGAGGCGCGCAGCGCCGTCATCGAGGCACACCGGGCGGAATTTAAAAATATCGGGTTTGACCTGATTTACGGCCTGCCGGATCAGTCTGAAGGGGATTGGCTTCAGAACCTGAAGTTTGCTGTTGAATACCATCCAACCCATCTGTCCTGCTACACGCTCACCTACGAAGAACAAACGCCGCTGTACAACGGCCTCAAAGACGGACGGATCCAACCGCTGGCTGAAGACAGGGTGCGGGCGCTTTTTGAAGCCACCATTGATTTTCTTGAAAGTCATGGATATTTCCAATACGAAATATCCAGCTTTGCCCGGATTGGAAAAAGCGGCCAGCCCCGCGTCTCCAGACATAATCTGAAATACTGGACCCTTGCCCCTTACATCGGCCTGGGTGCTTCAGCCCATTCGTTCAACAGAACCCAGCGCTACTGGAATGTGTCTGATGTTGATGAATACATCGCCGCAATCGAAACCGGCAGACTGCCCGTGGCTGAACGGGAGGTGCTGTCGCGCGAACAGCAGATCATTGAAACCATTTACCTGGGTTTGAGAACGACCGCTGGAATCGATCTGACCGGATTCAAAGAGAAATTTGGAATTAATTTTGTTGAGACATTTAAAGAAGTGATATCTGATTTTGAAAAACAGAATTATCTTGAAGTTAAAAATAGCCGCTGCGCGTTAACCCGTCAGGCTCGGGCTTTTCTGGACAGCATTGCCTCGATATTTATTACCCGGGATGTTTTCGACTCAGAATCCGGGAGTTAATGTTTCAAGGATTGTTGAGTTCAATTTCAACGCGTCGATTCAATTGCCTTCCTTGTTCCGTTTTATTGCTGCCTATAAATTTTTGAGAACCATGGCCAAAAGCTCTCATTCTACCGGGCGCAACACCCTTTGCTATTAAATAGCTTTTAACGGCATTGGCTCTGATTTCAGAGATCATGTCATTGTATGCGGCAGATCCTATCGAATCCGAGTATCCGTTAATTGTAATTTGAGCTTCAGAATCCTGCTTTAGAATTTCAAACACGCGATTCAGCTTTTCCATGGCTTTTGGTGAAAGTTCATTTGAGTTCTGCGCGAAAAATATGACAAACACCGACTCAGCGAGCATATGGGCTGCTTCTGTGGCTTTCTTTTCCAATTCCTGATCGGCGGGGACAATGGGAGTTGCAGCATGAGCGCCTGTTATCTCAGCGCTTTCGGCAAGGTCTTGCTCGATTATATCCGGTTCAACCTTTTCGCCGGCTGCCGCCTGGAGGTCTTCCGGGACTGAGCGCTCAGAGGCGGTTTCATCACCGGCGGCTTTTTGACGCAGGGCTTTGTCGATATAACCGTGGATTTGTTCGGAAACCCTGCGGTCCCAGACACCCAGTGAACCGGTTCTGACCGAGACCTGCGTGTGGGTGGGATCGATCCGCACGACTTCAATGGTAACCGGCGTCCCATCCGGACGTTGGGCTTTAATGTCGGCTTTGAGCTCGTCTGCTATGGTTTCAGATATCGGTATTTTTAATTCTTCCAGCGTGACATTGCTGGCTCGAATGGTTTCATGATATTCTGATTGATAGGTTTTTGTCAGCTTGCCGTTGAGATAAGCGAAGGCACTTGCACCGGCGGCACCAATCCCAATCACTGCAACCGCGCAACCATAAAGCTGTAAAAAGCTTAAAAGCGATAACCATACATGGAGATCGAATTTTTTTAGTTTCATAATCCCTTCCGTAGCTTTCTGACATCGCCGACTCGAAGCGTTACATTCGTTGAGTCAAAATGTTCCGCCAGCGGAATGACATATTTACGCGAGACGCCGGTCATTTCCTTAAATTGCGGGGTAGTGATCTCTCCCTGAGTCTCAAGAAATTTCACCAACCGCTTCTTGAGATCTTCTATGACTTCAGCGTGGAAGTACAGTTCTTCCTTGACTTTGACGATAGCCCCTTCAGCGACCATGTGCATGAGAACATCTTTAGCACGTTTAGCATCCATGTCCAACGATTTGGCCAGCTCCTTGAAATAAGGGGGCTCGAGACCGGCGTTGAGATAGCTTTTCAGAATTTTATCCTTAACATCAGCCTGTTTGACGCCCAGCGACACCGCGTGCGAAGCCAGGCGTATGAAATTTTCTTCCTGCGCGATTTCCTTTTCTTTAATCATCTGATTCAACGTCAGGTTGAACAGCTTTGAAGTCAAAAGGGGAGGGAATTTGGATTTAAGTTCTTCTTTTGGCATACCCGGTTTAAGGGGATTGGCCTTATGATAATCGGCAAGCTGGCGCCGGGTGTCGTTTTCAAGATTCTCAAAGCGGCGCCTGTGAATATAGATCCGGTTTTCTTTGTCAACCTGAATAAGTGTTTTTTGAGACAGCAGGCCTTGCAGAACATTTTCAAGCTGTTTCTCGGGCAGATTGGTCATTATTTTCAAATGGGCGAATGAAACCCCCTGGTAACCGGAGGCTTCGACGTGGAATGAAATGATGGCTTCCGGTGATTGATCGCCCAATGCTTGCAAGCCTTCAACCGCGTCGGGTTTGAAACGTTTATGTTTTAAGGGGATGGGATTGAGCACCTTTCCGCCGCCGATGGTGAATACGGGTGAATAGCTGCGGATGACAAACCGGTCATCTTTCACGAGCGCCACCGGTGTATCCAAACGCAGCTGGGCAACGGTGTCTTCGCCGGGCGCAAGCTCTTCGCGATCCAGTAAAATCACGTTGCCGAGCACTTCGCTGGTGCCG
>JASFPY010000452.1:0-3264 GCA_050115755.1 Desulfobacteraceae bacterium
GGCTTTGAATATCCGGACATTGCCGCGGGCGATATACTGATCCAGCTGCTGGTCGTAAGCCAACTCATCAGCTTCGAGCACCCATGGCAGCCGTGCATTATCTTCTAAAAAGCGTTCTTTTTTCAGTTCTGAAATCTGGGCGTCTGCCGGATGTATATTTACCAGGGAACCCAAAACAAAAAAGCCTAAAAAGGCCGTTTGTATGCGCCGCTTTGAGATAAGAATTTGAAGCAGGTCTTTGAATCTTCTCTGCCGCAAGCCGGCCCTCCTGCAATTTTCATTGAGCTTGGGATAGACCCTTCCAATTTGATCTTCTTAAGATCTTGAATATGACTGGAAATTGAGATATAAGTCCGAATCTATTAAATTAAATATGTCAAGATATTTTCGGAAAGTCAATTGAGCGCAAATCATTATGAATATTCTTTTAACCAATGACGATGGAATTTATGCTCCCGGATTGGAAGCACTTTACAAGCGCCTGATCGGCCGGCATTCGGTTACGGTCATCGCTCCGGATCGAGAACAAAGTGCCGTTGGACACGGGATTACCTTAAATCAACCGCTGCGTGTCCACCCAATTTCCCTTAATAACGCGTTTCAGGGCTATGCCGTCACGGGGACACCGGCCGATTGCATCAAGATGGGGGTATTGGAAATCCTGGATTCCAAGCCTGATATGGTGATTTCAGGCATTAACCCGGGCGCAAATGTCGGCATAAATATTAATTATTCCGGAACGGTTGCGGCAGCCAAGGAGGCGACTTTGTACGGTATTCTGGCCATCGCGGTTTCCATACACAGCCGTGAGGTTCAATCTTATGATGAAGCCGCCGTCTTCATCGAAGCGCTGGCTGAAGATACCTATGCCAACGGACTTCCCTTTGGGACATTTCTAAATGTCAATATTCCCAACCGCCCGCTAAAGGAAATTGCCGGCATCCGCATCAGCCGGCTCGATATGGATTTTTTCCCGGAATTTATTGATAAACGATTGGATCCGCGCCGGCGAACCTATTACTGGCAGGGATGCGATTCTTTGCCGGCGGGTAAATCCACCGATATTGACGGATCGGCCCTTTGTAAAGATTTTATCTCGATCACACCCATCAAGTGCGATCACACCGATTATGAGGCGCTCGACAATATAAAGAACTGGAGAATCATCACCCAATCAAAAGAGGAGAAGCTTTCTCAGAAATAGTTGATCACGGTCAAAAATTAAAAGTGACTAAAGTGAACTAAAGTGGGAAGTGACTAAAGTTGTGGACTCGCTCGCGCAGCGCCAGCGCTCCCGCGGCGTGTGCGCCGCGTGTCGCTCCATCTTTTTATATAATGACAGAATTCCTTAACTTTAGGCACTTTAGCTCATTTTAGTTCACTTTAGGCATTTGTTGTCTTAGAGGTGGCTTCAAACAGTTAACAGAGCAACGACAACGGACTAACCTTATGTTCATCACCCTGGAGGGTATCGAAGGCTCAGGTAAGACGACCCAGATCGGTCGGCTGGTGAAATACCTTCAAGACCGGGGAATCGAATGTGTTGCGACCCGGCAGCCGGGTGGAACCCTGATCGGCAAAACGATACGATCGATTTTGCTGGATCCGGCGAACAGTGCCCTGAAGCCAATGACGGAATTGCTTTTGTATATGGCCGATCGCTCCCAGCATATTTTTGAAATGATCAAGCCCTGTCTCGAGGCGGGCAAGACAGTGGTGTGCGATCGTTATTTTGATGCAACGGTGGTCTATCAGGGTTTTGCCAGGGGACTGAGTATTGAACTGATCGGGCAGTTGCATAAACTTTTATTTGACGATTTAAAGCCTGATGTCACCCTGCTGCTGGATCTATCGCCGCAGGTGGGTCTGGAGCGCGCCTGGCAGCAGTTAAACACCGGGCAGCGATCCGGTGATGAAAGCCGTTTTGAAGCTGAAACGCTGGCATTCCATGAAAAAGTCCGTGCCGGCTATCTTGAACTGGCCCGACTTGAACCGGATCGGTTTAAAATTATCGACGCGGCTCAAACCCAGGATCAGGTATTCGCTGTTATCAGCGAGGTCGTATCTTCCCTGCTTGAGCAACGTTAGGCAAAAATATCGATTCAGCTGAAGTTTCTTAAAATAAAAACGATAGAATGCCTTAACTTTAGTCACTATAGATCACTTTAACTTTAATGCATTTTTGAGGTCGCTTCTCAATCAAGATAGGCTTGCGGTATGGGTCAATCTATCCTGGATGCCATTGGCAATACCCCAATGGTTGAAATTAAAAAGCTCAATCCGAATCCTGCGGTAACGATGCTTGCCAAACTTGAGTGTTTTAATCCCGGCGGCTCCGTCAAGGACCGCACCGCCCTTTACATGATTGAAGCCGGCGAAAAATCCGGGGAGCTGATACCGCAAAAAACCGTCATCGAACCCACCAGCGGAAATACCGGGATCGGACTGGCTCTGGTCTGTGCGGTCAAGGGATACCGGTTGCTGTTGGTAATGTCCGATGCGGTCAGCATCGAACGACAAAAGATTTTAAAGGCTCGGGGCGCTGATATCCTTTTAACGCCGGGGCATTTAGGCACCGATGGAGCCATTGAAGAAGCTTACCGGCTGGTCCGTGAAAACCCAGACACGTATTTTATACCCGACCAATTTAATAACGAAGCCAACTGGAAGGCCCACTATTATGGAACAGCTGAAGAGATCTGGCAGCAAACCAACGGCAAGGTGACCGCGTTTGTGGCCACCCTGGGTACCAGCGGCACCTTAATGGGTGTTTCCAGGAGACTGAAGGAATACGATCCGTCCATCCAGATCGTCGGGGTGGAACCGTATCTCGGCCACAAGATCCAGGGATTAAAAAACATGAAAGAAGCCTATTGTCCCGAGATTTTTGAAAAAGAGCGCCTGGATCAGAAACTCAATGTTGCCGATGAAGACGCTTACGAAATGGCTCGGCGGCTGGCAAATGAAGAAGGCATATTTGTTGGCATGAGCAGTGGTGCCGCGATGGTCGCTGCCTGTCGGGTTGCAGCTGAAATGACGGGCGAAACCCTGGTCGCGTTATTCCCGGACAACGGTGAACGCTATTTAAGCACCTCGCTTTTCGCGGTGGCCGAACCCGCTACCCTTAAATTATTCAACAGCCTGTCCCGCAAAAAAGAGGTGTTTGAACCTCGGACTCCGGGAAAGGTTAGCGTTTATTCATGCGGCCCCACCGCGCATGCCCGCATCCATCTGGGGGAATTGCGCCGCATTGTGTTTGCCGAT
>JASFPY010000453.1:0-3261 GCA_050115755.1 Desulfobacteraceae bacterium
TGAGATTTTAATGCCGTCAATCAGCTCGGTGGTCAAAACCCGTGATGTCGTAAAATCCCTGAACACAAGCGGAATGTAGACAAAAGGATGATCTAAAAATTGGCGGGCAATGCGCTCCATATGGGAAGCTTCAATTTTATAGTCGATTTCCTTTTCAAGTGTGCGGGCGAATTCTTGAACAATTTTTACCGGCCGATGGATTTCAAACTCTTTTATGTGGTGCTCGGCAAGAGTGGCCAGATGAAGCATAATTTCAAGATCAACTTCGATGACTTTCCGGATGCCGGGTCGCTGAAATTTTACCGCTACCGCCTCACCGTCCTTTAAGCGGGCTTTATGAACCTGGCCGATGGAAGCGGATGCCAGCGGCTGCTGATCCAGCTCATCAAATATTTCTTCAGAAGGCTTTCCAAACTCAGCTTCAACAACATTTTTAACCTCATCAAAGGAGAAAGGCGGCACCTCATCCTGAAGCTTTGCCAGTTCATGGGCAACGTCTACCGGCACCAGATCCGGTCGCGTGGAAAGCGCCTGCGCGAGTTTAATGTAAGTGGGACCCAGTTCTTCGAATGCCATCCTCAAACGCTGAGGTCGGGTCAATTTTTCAAACCGCTCGCTTCGGTTTTTAGAGATCGCCTGGAGCCCGGCCTCGATGTATTGATCAATTTTCAGTCTTTCCAGAAGATCTCCAAATCCATACTTGAACAGTATCGTGAGAATCTGCCGGTAACGATTCAAGTGGCGATACGTGCGCCCGATAACGCCTATTTTTCTGATACTCAACATTGGGGATTTTTAAGATTTTCGTTTTTTAGCACCTGCCCTATCAGTGCGCTTTTTAGCGCTGCTGCCGGCGGCGCGCTTTTTGGCACCTGTGGTTGCGGTGCGTCTTGCTGTTTTTGGAGCAGCGGTCGCACGCTTTTTAACAGCAGTTGTCCGCTTTTTGACACTTGTCCTGCCGGAAGGTTTTTTGGCACCCGTTCTGCCGCTTGCTTTCTTGAGCTGTTGAATCTCTTTTTTTAAGGCTTTAACATCAGCGGCCGTAGCGATATCCATTTTTTTTACGATATCCTTAACGATCTTTTCAACGTACGTTCCCGTTTTTTTCTGAGTGTCATCATAACGCTTTTTAATGTCCCTAATAAATTTAGCCCCTTCTTTTTCAGACATTTGGGCTTTTTTAACGACCTCTTTGGACAGTGATTCCACTTCTTCCCAGGTTTTGGCCGCCAGACCGGCTCCGGCCAGGTACGTTTTTTTTAAAATCTCAATCATAAGGACCTCCTTTCAACAGAAAAAATACCGTATTAAGCAAACATGCTTTTCTTCGCCAACAATGTTCGTCACGGATAATACCAATAATATAGCAGGAATATTAAAATACAACGGGCAAGTAAAAACGATTGTAAATCAATTTTGAAACCTAATCTAGCAGAGTTAGCGGATTGATAATCCCGATTCGATCAAAGGTGATAAAAAATATCCAGTCTGGATATACTAACTTTATTTCGAGATCAAGAATTGTCCCGAGTGCGATAAATAGACGTACCCAACGGCAAAGCGCCAAGAGCATAGCGCTGAAATTCAAAATTTCTATCATTTATATCAAACCGCTTTGCCCTATGCCCCATGCGCTATGCTTTCTTGTTTGCTTCGCACAACACCGTATAGCGAAGTAATATGCATTTAGATGCAGAAATTACTTCATTTTCCCGAGAATAGCACTGGCGATCGTATTTTTCTGAATCTCCTTGGTGCCTTCATAAATCTCACAAATCTTGGCATCGCGATAGAAGCGCTCAACCTCATATTCGGTCATGTAACCGTATCCGCCCAGCAATTGAATGGCCTCGTCCGCCACCTCAACCGCCGTTCGGGCGGCATACATCTTGGCCATGGAGGTTAATTTGGGATCAATATGGCCCTTATCAAAATTCCAGGCAGCTTTGTAAGTCAGCAGGCGGGCCAGTTCTATTTTGGTGGCCATGTCGGCCAGCTTGTGCTGCGTCACTTGAAACTGGGCAATTTTGCGGCCAAACTGCTCGCGCTCTTTCACATAGGCAAGGGCGCGATCATAGGCACCCTGGGCGGTTCCGAGTGCCTGGGCGGCAACCAGAATTCGGCTCTCATCGAAAAATTCAAGCACCTGGTAAAATCCTCTGCCTTCTTCTCCGATAAGATTGGAAACCGGTACCCGCACATCTTTAAAATTCAGTTCAGCCGTGGCCATCATATGAATGCCCATCTTATCGCCCACATCGGTGGCCGTGAGCCCTTCCCGCTCGGCTTCTACCAGAATCAAGCTGATACCTCTATAAGACGGCTTACATTCAGAATCGGTCTGGCACATGACAGAATAAAACCCGGCCAGGCCGCCGTTGGTGATAAATGTTTTCGTTCCGTTGATGACCCATTCATCCCCGTCGCGCTCCGCCGTGGTATCCAGAGAGGTAATATCTGATCCATGGTCCGGCTCGGTAAAGGCACCGCCGGAAAGCATCTGCCCTTCAGCAACCGGCGGGAGAAACTTTTGCTTCAATTCATCACTTCCAAAACGCAGTATGCACTCGGCGGCAAAACTGGACAAAATGATTGCAGAACCAATGGTTGAATCCCGGGCGCAAAACTCATCAGCGATGATGATATTTTCCAGAACCCCGAGGTCCTGTCCGGAATATTCTTCTGGAAAGTGCACCCCCACAAATCCCAGGTCGCAGGCCTTTTTCCAGATTTTGGTTGGAAATTCGTGTTTGCGATCCAATTCCAGAGCCAAGTCCTTATCGAATTCACCTCTGGCAAATTCCCGCGCCGCTTTCTGAATCTCTTTTTGCGATTTCGTCAATTCGAAGTCCATACGTATCCTCCCCCAAAAAAATGGTTTGATTGGAATTAGCACATGGCCGGCGGCTTTTCAAGCAGTTTGAACCCTCTTTTAAAACGCTCTTGACGGACGGCTCAAACTAACTTAACCTAATTTGAGCGAAATTTAACTACAAGCCATCTCAAAAATAGTAGATTGCGCTCAAGAACAACGCAAAAGCGCAGCATACGTTCATTATGTGAGCATTTTAAGGCGGCTTTTAATCCGCCATAAGGTGTGGCGGATTATTGAGTGTTAGATGCATTTTTGATGCGGCTTTAAAAGGGAGCTGACCAATATGCCATATTCAATTGCACTGGCCGGAAAAGGGGGGACGGGTAAAACCACCATGGCCGGCATGCTTATAAAATACCTGTTAAAAAAAAATAAGACTCCGATTC